>CAIXME010000457.1 GCA_903920425.1 uncultured Pirellula sp.
ATCCAGGAGAAGGCTGTGGAGCCATTTGCCGGTTGAGTAGTGAAGAACCGGATCAAGCCGTCCATGGCTTTGGACGAAGGGAAGGTCTAGGTCTTTGGACTTGGCGATACTTCTCCAAGTCGATTCGCAAATCAAAGCACCTGAGAACACGAGCAAGCCGACCACGGACTCGATGGTTCCTCGGATGGCGGTATCGACTGTTAGCATCGCACCTTGAGAGAAGCCGCCCAGGATGGTGCTAATCGAATCCCATTTGTTCTGAGCTTTGCAATCGTTAACGCAGTTGCAGAGAGCTTCGCGTGCTTCGTCGATTCCTTCAGGAATCACGTCGCGCATCGCGTCAAAGGATTGCGTCGCGTTCATCTGCATCAACTTGGCCATGTTGAGCCGCCACCATGCGTGAGCTCCGTACATGCCCTCGTCTGCGAGATCTACTGGCGCTTCGGGAAAGAGAAAAGCGGATTTGCTCGTGTCGTCTGGCAACTCGGCGAGGATGTCCTCGAAACAGCCAACCAAATCGGTTCCCGAGGCACCGAAGCCATGACACAGAACGACCAGAGTTGCCGGTTCTGACTTTGTAGGCGAGATCAAGACGCAGTTCAAAGAACCGAACTTTGATCTCTTGAGACTCCAGGCGTCTGGGTCAAATCGCATATTTGTCGTCTACTTGATCTCTTTAAGCGAGGTCCAAGCAAGATATCCAAGAATCGCAGAGCAAACCAAAAAGGCGATATCCATCATCAAGCTTGGGTACCGAAACAGCGAGCCCATGCCGCCAAAGCTCATGATCATATCGACCAGGAACAAAAGAAACACTAGACCAGCGACCACAAGACCGCCTAAACACAACATTCTGGGCATCAATTACCTCGGTGCTCTTCAGTGGTGCACCCTATTGCAGGGTGGCTAGTGTGAAAGGGGATCGTGATGCAACAATGACGCATGGTGATGCTGGGGGTTCCCAACTCGTTATCGTTCGCAAACGGGAACTTAGGAGTGAAAAGGTGAACGTGAGGGCCGATAGCTCGAAACCTCTCGTCGAGGGCTAGTATAGTTGAACTTTTTCGACTGTCATGGGGCAACCCCAAGACGATCCGTTTTTATCCAAAAAGCTTTACATGAGGGCAGAATGACAGGAATTGTAGGTACGAGCTGCCCTGAAAAAGCAGGGATTTCGTCGTTTCGGGACCAAATGCCCGTAGCAAAAACATACGCCTATTTTGACCACGCGGCGGTCGGCCCGATTCCTTTTTCGTCCGCCGAGGCAATTCGCGGGTGGGTTGATCAGTCGCTGAATCACGGCGACGTGTACTGGCCGGAGTGGTCGTCGGCGGCTTCACGGCTCCGAACCGCTGCGTCGCAACTGCTCGGATGTCTCAAATCCGAGATCGCGTTGATTCCCAATACGACGTTCGGAATCAACATGGTGTCACAGGGGTTTCGATGGAACTCGGCCGGGGCCGAGCGAGACAACGTTGTGGTATTGGAGAACGAGTTTTCCAGCAACTTGCTACCTTGGTTGGCTCTGAGTTCGCGCGGAGTGGAGGTGCGAAAGGTTCCGGTGCTCCCCAATGGTGCGGTGTCCATGGATGCAATACGCAGCGCAATCGACTCCCGAACACGCATCGTTGCCGTCAGCTGGGTTGGCTACTTCAGCGGATTTCGGATCGATCTGGCTAAGCTGTGCGAGATGGTGCATGGGCTCGGCGCAAAACTATTCGTCGATGCGATCCAAGGTCTGGGCGTTTTTAGCTTGAATACAGGAGAGATACCGATCGATTACTTGGCCGCGGATGGACACAAGTGGATGCTCGGTCCGGAGGGGGCGGGGTTTCTCTTTATTCGCCAATCCAATCTCGATGGGCTCGAGCCGTTGATGCAAGGGTGGGGCTCTTTGCAAATGGCGCATCAATTTCAAACCTCGGAGATGGTTCTCAAAACGGATGCTTCCCGTTACGAAGGAGGATCGGCAAACCACGTTGGTCTCATCGGTCTGGCGGAGAGTCTGGGGATGTTGCTCCAGCTGGGCTGCAATCGCATCGATAATCCTGTCGCGAGCGCCGTCTTGGAGAATGCGTCGCGAATCGAGGAAGGGTTGAGACGCATAGGCTTGCCCGTTTATCGAGCTCGCTCCGAGATGTCTTCAGACGCCGATCTGAGTGGTATCTTGACGTTTACGGTTCCTAATGTGAGCCCCATGGAGGTGCGACGCCATTTGCTTCAACGGGAAATTGTCACAAGCGTACGGCATGAGCGTTTGCGAGTGGCAACGCACGCGTACAATAATCAGGATGACATCGGTCGATTGATCGAGGCGATGCGAGACTGCAATTCCTAGAACTAAGGAACAGAGAACGATGACCGATGACTCCTATGCAAATCCGTTTTTACCAACCAACCCTGTCGATGCGCCATCGGTAGCCAAGCAACCCTTGCGGGGATATGCCAAGGTTGCGTGTATTTTCTTTATCATTCTGGGGGCACTTGGGGTTCTAGGATCGCTCACAGGCGCCGGAGCCTTTTTGTTTAAGGTGTTGGCTTCCAACCTCGATGAAAACGCTGCGAAACCGTTTCAAGGATCCTACCCAGGAGAATTTGCAATTGCCGCGGTGATAGCGGTGCTAAGCGCGTGCGTTTCCATCGCTATGATCGTTGCTGGCGTTTTTGGATTGCAGCAAAAGCGAGCCGGTGCACGACTCATCACGAATGTTTCGATTTTTATGATTCTGTTCAAGATCGTCGAAACCGCATTTGGTGCAGTGAATTTTTACATGGGGTTTCCGGCGATCAAGGAAGAGGTGCTGAAGAAGATTGCAGCGGATCCCAACCCGCCCAAGATCGACCTCGGACCGTACTTGGATATCGGTTTCTATGTCGCCATGGTCTTTGTGATCGCCATCGGATTGGTCATGTTGCTGTTTTACCTATTTACCTACCTGCATTTTTGTAAACGAGACGTCGTTGCACAATTCGAGTAAAGGATCCGTTTCAACATGCCAAACGAACTGAGTCCGACAAAAGCAGTTTACACCGGTTCCTTTGATCCCGTGACATTGGGGCATCTTCACATCATTGAGCGAGCGGCCAAGCTGTATTCGTCTTTGGTGATCGGCGTTGGTGTCAACTCGGCCAAGCGATCGCTGTTCACGACCGAGGAACGCATAGCGCTTCTCCGAAAAGTCACGCATCATCTACCACACGTGACCGTCGAAGCGTTCGACGGACTTGCTGTTGATTTTGTTAGAGCGGTGAATGCTAAGGTTATGGTGCGCGGCGTGCGTCCGCTGACGGACATCGCTACTGAGTTTACGATGATGATGGCCAACCGGCAGCTTGATGCTGATATCGAAACCGTTTTTTTGATGGCAGACGAGGTGTACGCACACGTGTCGAGCACGTTGATCAAGCAAATTGCGACGCAAGGGCATGGTCGTTCTCTTGAACGCTTTGTGCCTCGCGAAATCATACCTTCCTTAATGGAAAAAGTTCGATTGCTCGATGAGTCTTAGTCCAGGCCGTTCGAAATCTATCCAGCCTTTTGGAATGGGACGCGCTCATGACCCGCATGAATCACTCCTCTTGGTTCGCGGGTCTGGCTCGCATGTGTGGGATGGGAGAGGCCGTCGGTATATCGACTTTGTATGTGGATATTCGTCGCTGAATATGGGGCACTGCCATCCACAGCTTGTGAAAGCAGCCCAAACCCAACTTGAGGGGCTGCATTTTTGCACAGGTAACCAGTCCCTGAAGCGTCACGAGTTGGAGCAAGCGCTGCTTTCAATGGCGTCCCGCAGTGCTTCTTGGAATCAAGCTGATCCCACGCAAGCCAAAGTTTGGCTCAGCACTACAGGCGCACGGGCCGTCGAAATCGCATGGAAGATCGCATACGCCCATCGACCAGGTGCGTTACTCCGATTCGATATCGGCTATCACGGACGATCGCTTGCGACCGCGCATCTATCCCAAACGTTGCGCAGCAATGCGCTGCAACATACGCTCCGGGGCGAGTCGCCGGACCACGACGGTATGGTTGGTATCGTTCCTTATCCGAGATGTGGCAGCCAATGCGACGGGATGTGCCCACAATGCGAAGCGAGCTTAGCCGTGGCCGCAGATATCTTGATGCGGAATGCATCCAAGCTGTGTGGCATGATCCTCGAACCGGCAATCGGTTCGAAGGGGTATTACTTTGCCAACCCGTTCTATTATCGACGACTGGTTTCGATGGTTCGACAAGCGGGATTGTTGGTCATCAGTGATGAGGTACAGATGGGGCTTGGTAGGCTGGGAGCCTTGATAGCATCCCATGCGCAAGGTTGGCAGCCGGACTTGATCGTGCTTGGTAAAGCATTAGGGGCTGGTATCTGTCCTATCTCAGCCGTTATTGGGGACGCGCATCTCATGGACGATTTGCCACAAGGGGTGGAATCGGAAACATTTGCGGCAACTCCCTTAGCTTGTCGTGTCGCACTTGAATCATTGAAGATGTTGGATGATGAAATTTTGTTGAAGCAAGTTCAGGAGCGCGGAGGATCGTTTCGAGAGCAACTGCGGCAAATGCTACCGGCACCCATCGGGGTGGATGGAGTGGGAATGGCGACGGCAATCGATTTGTCTGCGCTCGATTCAAGCTTCGCCGATCGCTTTGCAAAAGAAAAGATAATGGGAGACACTATCCAAGCGGCATCGGAGGGACATCACGATATTGGATGGAAATGGGTAACATGGTTGCGTGAAAATGGACTTCTGGTTCACTTAACCGGTGCCCAGCAGAATCGTGTCGCGATCATTCCGCCGTTGAATGTGGACGATACGACGATGCAACAAGCGTTGAAAATCTTGAGTCAGTTTTGGCAGAACAGTTAGGAATTGCGAATGTTTCTTGGTGAACCACAACCCAGCCAATACGACTGGCGATTTCAAATTTTCGGTTTTCCAACCCGAGTGACATGGCTGTTCTGGGCGGTGAGCGCTGCTCTTGGATACACAGCAGCATTGAACATCCAAACGGCGTATGCACGGATTGGTATTCCTTCTCAACTAGCTGTGCTGCTAGCGATATGGGTCGGCGCCGCTTTCATATCGATACTCATTCACGAGCTTGGGCACGCGTTGGCGTTTCGCTATTACGGCGTGCAATGTGAGATCGTTCTGTATCAGATGGGTGGACTCGCCATTCCAGGAGCAGGTTTGCTGTGGGGGAACCGCGGCAAACGATCGCAGTTGTCGCATCTGAATCAAATTGTCATTTCAGCAGCTGGGCCCGCGATCCAGATCGTATTTGCAGGAATCATCGGAGTCACTTCGATGCTGTGCGGAGTATACGTATACGAATTTGAATGGCTGGCGAATCTTTTGCAGATCAACACGAGCAGTCCGAGCAATCCGATGACTCACGCTGCAATACAATTCTCGATGTGGATCGGGATTTGGTGGGCGCTCATCAATTTGCTCCCGATCTTTCCACTCGATGGAGGGCAGATCGCACGACACTTGATTGGAATTGTTCGTCGTACAAACGGACTACTCGAAGCGTACATGCTCGGTGCAATCGTCGGTGCGCTCGCTGCCATTTGGTTCTACTCTCGAGGCTCAACACTCAACGCGTTGTTCTTCGCATCGATGGCCGTGAACAACTTTCAAGCCATGCAACAAGCCAATGGACCTCGTATTTGGTGATCGAAGCGAAAAAATTTTTGAAAATTTTTGCGACGTGATTTGATCCGATTTTGCATCGCAATACATCTTGGTTCGAGTGCAACATGCACTCTCATTCGATCGATCGCAAATCATGTTTGCGATGCGACAAAACGAGTTCTGTTCGATGCGCTTTTGACTTGCATGCAACGCGCGATCTGCGATGCGCATCGATGATCGAACGATATCGATGCAACGAGTAAGACAAGCATCGTTGATTGCGATAGGCCAATAAAACTATTGGTATTTCGAACATTGTGTTGATCATGTTACCACTGCAGCATCACTCATTTTCAATGCGTACTGGTTGTTGATTGCATCGCTTGTGTCGTCATCAATGCGCGTCATTTGAATCCATCGCAGACAGCGCATCGTATCGTTCGCAGAAGCGTTGTTGCATGCTCATTCGATGTCATCAACGCGCGATGCAGCAACAATCGAGAGAACAAAAAATCGACATCGCATGGTGGAAAATTGGTTTCATTTATGTGGAAAAATTGTCGAAAAGATGTTGCATTAACTTTCGACTTTTATACAAATAGTCGCATTGGATGTTGTTCCTTTGAAGAGATCGCTTTGGTTGGGTCCTCGATCCGTCGAGAACAAGACATGACGTCACCGCTAAAGCAGTTTCGACAAAGGGTTATTTAGTACCGGTTGCCGAACACAGATCGATCATCTACTGCTTCTGATGATCGCAACCTGCGGCAGCCAAAGTTTTCGCATTTCGGAGGATGTATCCGTGGCCAAGAAAAAAGCTGGAGCAACGAAGAAGAAGGTAGCCAAGAAGAAGGCTGCTAAGAAGGCAGCAGCACCTAAGAAGGCTGCAACCAAGAAGAAGGTAGCCAAGAAGAAGGCTGCTAAGAAGACTTCCACGAAGTCTCCTTCGTAATTCCGTTGCTCTGCTAGAGCACTCGGCTTCTTGTCGAGAATCTGCTCGAAGCAACAAAATTGAAACCGTCGAGTGGTTTTACCCCTCGGCGGTTTTTTTACGTACCGACCCAACGCTTTCGGTCATCTTACGCGTCTGTCCTTGGTTTTCTCCTTTGCCCCGTATGTTCTGAGCTCGGGACGGTGCGTTTTGCGAGTGTTCCCTTCGCATTCGTTGCTAGCCCCCTAGGTTGCCTGGTCTGCTTAACAGAAAAAATTGATTCATTCCGACCAGGTTATTTGCCGATACTCGCTATGAGTCGACGTCGGTATTTACGAGTTGAGGGGTTTGGAATTGCGTTACAACACCTTAAATTGCGAGGAAGTAAAGCGCCGCGTACTGCTGCATGTTGCGGTCGTATGTCTCACTTTCTCCTGCGGGTGTATTACGATCAAAGATCCGAATCGGGAACTTCACACGGTTCTCAATTGCCAACGCATTGGCGGCGATCACGCGAACGCTTTTGACATGAACCAGCCCTGTGAGCTTTACGATCGACGAGAAGTCGCCAAGCGATGGGCGAAGAAGCTCAATCCGGTCCAGTTGATACCACCGGGAGCATTTGATTGGGTAGGAAATGCAAAGGATCGTTCTTCTCAATGGGTTTCGAATCAGCATGGACGCTGCCTTGAGAAGCGCGATGCAATGAAGGGCTGGGTCGACAAAAAGAAGCGAGAAGCAAACCCGCCACCTTGGCCACGATTCCATCCCATTCCAACGCAACCAGCGTTCGAATCGCAGCAAGAACCCAATACGACCGTTCCCGAAAACTATGGGTGTTTTGGGCCGTCGGAGTGAAACCTCGGCTTCATCGCATCGCGATGCTCGATGGCTGTTGCATCGATGATCTGGCTTTTTGCCGTTGTTCTGACAACGGTGAGCGTAGCGTTTTCAACACGGACCAGGAACATCGGCGCGGTTTCTGGCAAGTCGTGTAGGAATCTCTCTCGACCTCGCACATGTCAATTTCCTAAAATCGGGAGCGATAGCAGTCTCCAACCAGATTGCTGGCTATCGATAGAGGAACCGAAATCTCCACGGAAGGGCGACTCGGAAATGACGAAGCGAAGCATCGACGAAGCAGATTATGCAAAGCCAACGAAGCGAACAAAGTACCGCAAACTCAAGATTGCGGGGGCCCTGTTTGGGATCCTGGCGCTATTGGTTATCGTTGGGGTTCCCATTGCCCTGCAAAATCGAGATCTCGTCGTCTCCACGATAAATCGTAACGCAGGCATTGCGCCGATGCGCATTGATCTGTCCTCGATCGAGGGTGGTTGGCTACGTCCGATCAAGATTCGCGGCTTGCGATTGATGGATGATAAAGGTGCCGATCTCGTCAAAGTGGCTGAGGTCGAAACCGAACTGAACTTGGTGCGATTGGCAATGAGCTATCGCAATCTTCGAACAATCACCATTCGCGGCGCAGAAGCCGTGATCGAAGTGCAGCCAGGAACGACGAATATCGAGGAAGCGATCAAGCCTTGGTTTGCCGTGAAAGCCAACGAGACTGCTCCAAGCCCCTCCGCAGCATCGAATTCAACGGCCAGCATGCCTTTGGGACGTATTCTGATTGCAGACGCGATCGTTCATGCGAAAGATAGCGTCGACAAGACCGCTTGGGATCTCAAGGTGAGTGAGGCCGAAGTGCCTCTGCCGACGGTCGAGCAACCGTTGCCTCCTATAACTCTGGTCGGCCTTTTGCAGCAAACAGCATCGCTACCCGGTGAGACGCTCATGGGTGGCAAATTTGTCATACGAACGCAGCCGATCGAGGGTGCGTTGGTTGGGGATTCGACCAGCGGGCTCATCCCGATGCGAATGAACGTCTCAACCAGTGGTTTGCCTTTGCAGTGGTTTAGTCTCGTAAAACGTCGTTTGCCCGAGATTCCAATCGAACGGATGATGGGGCTGGCGACCGTTCAAGCGGACGTGGAAATGCACAGTAACAAATACATTACAGCACAGATCCAAACGGCGCAGATTGATTCGTTGAAGATTGTTGCCCCTGAGTTGGTGGGTAACCGCGGAGCGGGCATGCAGCAGATCAAAATCAGTGGCAACGTGCGCGTCCAGCAAGATCGACTCGTTACGCAAAACGCATTGTTGCAATGCGATATCGGTGGACTCGCAGCCAACGCGGATATTCCTTGGCCTCCTAAGGTTCCGACCGTGACGCAACCATGGATCCATGATGCGGATATCGATTTCCAAGGAAACGTAGATCTTGCACGCCTCATTCAGGTTGCACCCGATCTCATTCAAATGCAGGATCAAGTGAAGCTGATTTCCGGAAATGCGACCCTCAATGCTACGCAGCGAAAATCTGCAGCTCCGGCAGGCCTCGGGGTTTCGATTCCACCAACTAGCAACTACCGATTGCAGCTGGGCGGGCTTCAAGCAAACGTTCAAGGAACAACCATGCGATGGGATCAAGCCTTGCAAGCGTCGATCGATGTTTTGGCGAACGCACAAGGTGAGGCCAGTTTCAAAGCCGATTGCACGGCTGAGTTTTGCAAGATCGAGGGGGCTGGCGATCTACAAGATGGTCAATTGGTCGGTCATTTTGATTTGGCCAAAATGCAACAGCGGCTGTCGCAGTGGTTTGCTTTGCCGGTTGAAAGCCTGAGCGGCTCGGCAGATTGCAACATTCATTGGAAACAAGACGGAGGAAATCGACTGACGGCCACCGGCAAACTAAAAACGACACCGGTCATCGTAGTCAACAAGAATGGTCAGCTCGATGAACCAGCTTGGGATGGTGATTTCTCAATCATCGCACGAGTGGATCAAGGTCGAATCATCCAGATCGATCGTGGTCAAGCGACGTTGCAAGCATCGGGCGAACTTCTCAATGCCCAAATACTGGAGCCGATATCCTTGATGGCTGCGACACCTGGCATGGCGCAGCTGCCACCTGCAGGCATACAGCTCAAACTGGTAGGCGACCTTGCTGGCTGGCAGCGACGCGGTCAACTCTTTGCCGGAGTTGATCCTGGAGTACAGCTAGGTGGGAAATGCGAAATGGACGCGCGGGGTGCACTCGACATCAATCATATCGAAGTCACGCAGGCCAAGTTTGTGACCGCACCCTTTGTGGTAAAGAGCGGGGATACCGTTTATCGTGAATCGCAGCTCGTTGGCAACTTTGATGGTCGTGTGGATTCTCAAAACATCACTCGTCTTCAGGTCGATAATTTGTTGATCCAGTCGTTTGCCTTTGCTCTCCAAGCCAAGGACGAAGCGATGCCCAATAAAGAGTTTACGCGCCGTGGCACCGCTGGTTATCGAATCAATCCCAAGCTAATGATGGCGGCCATTCGAACTGCGGGAGCAACCGGCGAAGCACCCAGCGACCTATCTGTTGAAGGTGATGTGACGGGACAGTTGGACTGGCAAGTCGACCCCAAGCAACTCGTGTGGAAGCTAATCTCCGACGCCAAGGGGATTCAAGTCTTCCAAAACACCGGAGCTTCGAGCCCCAATCAACTCGTGAGCACGGGTGGAACGAAGCCAAACGCAAAGAGCTTGTTGTGGGAGGAGCCGCAGGCAAAATTCCTGATGGATGGCCAATACGATATTGCGACTGGCCGACTCGACGTACCTAATGCTCAGGTCCTCACGGAATGGATAGCGTACGCAGGCCAAACCAAAATGACGACCGAAGGCAAAAGAACCAAAATCGTCTCACAAGGGAACATGACCTACGACGCAGCGCGTGTTGCTCTACGACTAAAGCCATGGATCGGTGACTACGTTTCGATCCAAGGCCAAAAGACCCAACCGCTCGAGGTCACTTGGAACTCAAGCGATTCGGGTAGTTGGTCGGAATCGTTGCAAGCCAAATCCCAGATCGGATGGGACAGCGCGAATGTGATTGGCATTGATGTAGGTACCGCTGACGTGCCTCTAAAGATCGAAAATGGTCACTTTGTATCCAAAGCAGAGATTCCGGTGTCGCAAGGAGTGCTTCGGTGGAATCTAGACGGAGACGTCGCGGGGACTCCGATGGTCATTGTCCAAGGCAACGAAAAGGTGCTCGATAACGTCAAGATCACGCCACGAATGTGTCAAGGGTGGCTGAAATATGTGGCTCCTCTTTTGGCTGACGTCGCAAGCGTAGAAGGTAATTTGAGTCTGCAGATCGATAAGGCTGAGATTGTGCCAACGGATTGGAAGAGGCAGACCATCAAGGGACAACTGCAAGTGCATGGTGCCAATGTCGGTCCTGGACCGCTCGCGGATCAACTGCTATCGCTGGTCAACCAAGTGCGCGCGCTCCGAAAAGGAGCCGGGGCTGCTGATGGCGGCGGTCAGCAAGTGAGTTGGTTGCAATTGCCTCCTCAGCAAGTTGGCTTTGACGTCGAGCAAGGGCGAGTCGCTCACCGAAACATGCAGATTCAAGCCGGTGATGTCGTTATCAACACGTCAGGCTCTGTCGGGATCGACGGACAATTGGAGTTGGTAGCTGCTGTACCCATTCTAAAGGACTGGGTTGATAAGACCCCTGCGCTGCAATCATTGGCTGGGCAGCAAATTCAAATTCCAATCCGCGGCACGGTACAACGGCCGCAGATGGATATGTCTAGCTTTGCCTCGATCGGACAACAGTTAGCGACATCAGCTCTGCAGGGTGCTGCACAAAAGCAAATTGACAAGGGAATAGGCAAACTGCTTGGTCCGCTATCGCAACAACTGGGGCCATTCCAGCAAGGTATGCAGAATATGCAGCAAGGTGTTCAGCAAAATATGCCGCAACTACCGAACCTTCAAAACTTGCAACTACCTGGTTTCGGTTCAGGTGGTCTATTTGGTGGAAATGGCGGAGCGGAGCAACCTCAAGCTCCGCAACCCCAGCCACCTCAATAAACTCATCAGGCCAATGTCCTGTTGAACGATGTAATGAACACCACAGTGAAATAGCCCGTCCCCTGATGATATCATCCAAGCCTAGGAACAAACGATTTCGATTCCATGAGTCAACGCAGCGTGCGCTGTGTCGATTGGTTTTCGTATTGTTCGCGATGATTCCAATGGCGAGTGTGGGTGGGTATAGCTTGGTCCGTATCACTCCGTGGTACAAGAGCTATCAGAGAGACTATTGGGAACGACGCATCAGCGATAACTTGGGAATCAACGTTCGATTCGCAGGAATCGAATTTCCCAGACCGGACCACTTTCGAGCGCATGAATGTGTGTGTGTGCATCCGGAAACGGGTGTCGAGATTCTTCGCATGGCGCGACTAGACGTCGCCATGGATCGGTCTGGCTGGACAGTGGACTTGCTAAAGCCTGAGCTGAATGGGCAAAGGCAACAATTGCAAAGTACGATGCAAGTGATCCACGATTGGTTTCTTTGTCGCCCGCAAAAATCGGCGAGCTTGCTCAAGCTGACCGTACCAGAATTGCTCGTTTATGACGGACCGGTTAGCACCAAATTCCAATGTGTCGAAGTTGGCTTCAAACCAACCGAGAACACATCGACGTTGTTTCTGAAATTCGCACTCGATGGGCAGAAGTTTTCGGAGCCAGCAAGCTTGCGAGTGGAGCGAAATCATACGATGGAGCCACCCAAGACAACCTGTGTTCTCGTGTCGAACGAAATCGCTATTCCATGTAGCTTGTTAGCTCAGCGCTTCCCATCGCTTTATCAATTGGGTGGTAATGCTACGTTTCAGGGAACAGCTATTTGGTCGCAAAGCGATGTATGGGCGGCGGAGTTGAGCGGCAAGTTCGCATCGGTGGACTTGAGCGACCTAACCGCAGAATTGGGCTCACCAGTTCGAGGCTTGGCAACGCTTGCAATCAACAATGCATCGATCAAGAATGGGACCGTAGACAACGCGTCCGGATCCATTACGACCATTCGATCCAGTCTAGCTTCGCATGGTGCGTCGATTGACACGCAGTGGCTGCGGAATTCAATCCAAAAACTCCAGTTGCTCGTGGACGACAGAGTAACGACACCTACCGCCAATCTGAATTACTTGACGCTCGATTTTTCAGTCAACGATCGAGGGTTGACGATGGCGGGTAAATCCGTGCTGCCCGACAGCAAGCATAAGCTCATTATGCGAGGCGATCAGTTGATGGTGGCTGGGAGCGCACTGGAAACCATCCCTCTTGATGCCATAGCCGCATGGCTACAGCCTGCATCGGGTCGTAACCCAATCGTTGCCGACTTTTTAAATGGCGCCTTACCGTTTCCCTACAAACGCGTTGCGGCAAGACAGTAGGGCAATGCTGTATTTGAAATCCTGACGACGATCTATTCCGTTCG
>CAIXME010000458.1 GCA_903920425.1 uncultured Pirellula sp.
TGCTTTGTTCGGACCAACTCCGACGTGCTGAATGACGTTGTTCTCATCCGATTTGACCAGCGATCCGTTTGCGGCCAAGTTAAAGTAAACCAACGATCCGCTCGAATAGTTTGCAGCAGTAAGCAGCATGCCTGTGGCATCCACTGCGACAAAGCAGGGATGGTCGCCCTTGATCGGTAATGTCGAAATTTCGACGAGCGAGTCAACGCGTTTGCCCGCAGCGTCCCATTTGATCTCGTACGCGACAACCTGAGCTGGTTCCGCCGCGTTATTCAGCAAAGACTCGGAAACGGCATATGCGTACTTGCCATTGGGATGTATCGAGATGAAGGACGGAAGATTCTGAGCCACAACTCGCTTGGGCTTTTCCATTTTCCCAGCGGCATCGATGTAGCTTGAGTAGATCCCGTCCGCATATCCCCCGATCAAGAAATTTTGGGAATGGACCGCGTTCGACATGGATAGCGACACGCACGCGGCCAAACATCCGCAAAGGGTCCGTTTGGATTTAAACAATTGCGATTTCACGCCGGCAAGCATCTGAGTTTTGGAAAGCATTTTGAGATAGAACATGATAGGGAGGGAATAATAGGGAGGGATCGAGAACTTCTTTCACGGGGCACTATTGTAAAGAGTTTAGAGCAAGCCATGGGCGCAACGGCTCCAATATCGACATCCATCCATTACTTTTCGGTTTGTCGGTAACGTGCGAGGGAATCGAAGTATCGTCGGCAAGGATGTGCGGCTAGAATCTGGCCGCTTGCACGTCAAACGCTGTCTGTCTCGACGCTGCGGATTTTAGCCCCCAACCCTCCTTTGTCTCCCGCCAGATGCATCGAAAACTTATTCAATCGTGGGGGATTTGGGCTGGGGTGTTGATTGCTTCGATCGTTGGCGTCGTATGCATTCCTTGGGATCTCGAAATTTCACAGTTCGTCCAGTCCATCAAGATCCCAGGTGATTTGCGAAAAGCGGTCAACCTTTCGGAAGCGTTTGGGCACACCATAGGACCGGTTGCGATCTTCTTTACTTTGATCTGGATCGACATTCGCAATCGAAAAAAGCTCTTCAAAGCAGCGTTGTTTACTGCGATTTGTGGCATATCCGCGAACGCGGCCAAGTACGTTATTCCACGCTTGCGACCGCATTCGCTCGATATGGCCGAAACCGAGATCGCCACCAGCTGGGATACGTGGGGAACTCCGTGGACGGGGTCCTGGTTCGACGAACACTTGCGTAGCTTTCCGTCAGGGCATTCCGCAACCGCCGTCGCGTTTGCCATCGGACTTTATCAAGTCTACCCGCGAGGAAAGTGGATTTTTTTCACGATAGCAGCGTTGGCTTGCTTTCAAAGATTGGTATCGAGTGCCCATTTCCTTTCGGATATCATGGGAGGTACGGTTTTGTCTTTGCTGATCTCCCTTTGGTATTGGAGGGGTGAGCATGCGAACAACGTAAACCAAGAATGTACCATAGACGAGACGATCGCTCCCAACACACTGGCGTCGCCACAACGGAAATCTGCCGCGACTGAATGATCCTATTTTTAGATGCCTTTGAGAACCTGCCTCCGGACGCACAGCACTGCGCGCTCACCATCGGAAACTTTGACGGTGTGCATCGCGGCCACCATGCCATCGTAAAGCAAGTGAGGGCACTTGCCGATTCCGTATCGGGGCCTGCAGTCGTATTCACGTTTGATCCGCCCCCTGCCAAACTCTTGCGTCCCGCTGAAGCACCAGCAGCTCTAACGGAAATCCATCGCCGCGCGGAGCTACTTTCCAAATTGGGAATCGATTACGTCGTCGTTTTTCCTACGACACCGGAGCTACTGCAGCTAGAGCCCGAAGAGTTTTTCCAACAAGTCGTTTGCGACACCTTCAAAGCCAAAGCGATCGCCGAAGGTGAGAATTTTTGTTTTGGACGCAAGCGGCGCGGCGATATCGCCATGCTGAAAGCGCTCTGCCAATCCAACGGAATCGAGTTTTCTGTACTTGAGCCGCAACGAGAGGATGACGCTTGGATCTCCAGCACGCGCATCCGGTCCTTGATCGAAGCGGGCGATGTGGTCGCGGCCAATGCACTGCTAGTTGAGCCTTATCGAATCGCAGGGAAAGTCGTCCAAGGTGCAGCTCGCGGGCGTACCCTGGGCTTTCCAACAGCGAACTTGGAAAACATCCACGTCTTGTGCCCACCTGTCGGAGTGTACGCCGGACGAGTCGCAGCATGTGATAGCAAAGCAGACCAGCCAAGCCCCATCGGCCTACCAGTCGCCATCAACATTGGCCCCAACCCAACCTTTGGCGAATCCCACTTGAAAGTCGAATCGCACATCGTCGGCTACCAAGGCGATATCTACGACTGCAACCTAGCAATCGAATTGCTTGCTAAACTCCGCGACGTCAAAAAATTCGCCTCAAAGGACGAATTGCTAGCTCAACTGCGAGTCGACGTCGAGCAAACTATCGCTATCAATCAAGGTGGAATCGAGAAACTGATGTAGTCCTTTCTGGTCGTAAGCTGGTATCCTCCCGGCTTCCTGGCCTAAAAATACATCTATCGTTTCTCCCAATGCCAAAACGCCCCATAACCTCCACGAGCTATCGCGATTGCAGCACGAATCGACGTCGATCGATTGGGATGCGTGCACCGATACTGATTCGGCTGGTTGCATGGGTGCTGGTTTTTGGCGTTAGCGTTGTTTCCGCTGCCGTTGCAGAAGCGTTCGATTCAACATCAACGAAGTTACCAGCCAACGCGCTTGAGTTGAACTTGAGATTGGTATGGGGTGGTGAAAAGCCGCTGCATTACGTCGGCACCGTTGAAGTGACGGACGCTCAAGTTGCCGGTCTGCAGCAACTGGGAATCGACCCGTTTGATCCCGGGTTCCTGAAACAAAAGAGAAACGGTGTCTTTGCGATTAACGATCAGAAGACGCGCTTTGGTGGTTGCGATTTGCATGTCGTTGGCAAAGCGACCGGAACCGTTGTCGTTAACCTGCAGATAACGGACCCCGAAACAAATGCTGTTGTCTCTCGCGATCTCTCCTGGTCCCTCCAGGACTTAAAGGACAACCCGATTACCGAGGTGATCGAGGGAGTTGGTTGCCGGGTCTCGATCGATCGCGTTCCTGGGGATCGGTTGAGGGTGGTAACTAATCGCAGTCATCTGATATACAACTCGCACGAGCCTCTGGGACTGCAGATCCAGCCATATGGGCTACCATGGCCTGCACAGCAGATGTCGGTAGAGACGAAACTGGTGCGACTCGACAACGAGAACACCACGACGGTCGAGTCCCGTGTCCTGACACTCAACGAATCCGGCAATGCCGAGCCTTTTCCGATCACGTTATCTGCTCCAACTGACGAAGGGGTGTACGAATTGCAGTTGAAAGCGGAGCCGAAAAGAACGCTTTCGAATTGGTTGGGCCGACAAGCACCGGTGCACCGAACTGTTCAATTCGTTGTCTACAATGCCGCCGCGAATAATCCCAAAATCACTCGGCAAAACGACTCCGCTAATGCTTCTGCAAATCAAGATGGCAGCTGGCAACCGCTAGTGAACTTGATCCCAACTCTCTTTGAGACCGAATCGCTAACTCATCGTATGCTTGCCGGCGTCGATAGCGACAAGCGCATGGTACTGATGGACTTGGCGAGATCACTTGCTCGAGGCAGCAAGGATCAGCAACCACGTCGCGCTCTTTCCAATCGCGAATCGGGACTCGCAATCGCCCCTCATTCCGTGTCGACGACCCTGATCAAAGGACTTGAACCAGGGCAAATGCACCGCATAACGCTGCGTGCCGAAAGTGCGGACTTGGCCTGCCGCGTCGTGCTCAGTCCTGCCGAACATGATGGGAGTCGCGCCGACCATCGCAATGCCACCAGCGCCCGCAATCTCATGGTGAACGAGATATTGGAACCAACCCCCGAATCGATGGTGCAAGGAATTGTCGATCCGCTCGCTTCAAGCGGCAGCAAATGGTTTGAGATCCTATTCTGGCCGATGGTACCCAATGCGAAACTCGAAATCCACAATCTGCGATCAGCAGAAACGATGCATGTTACCGATGTTGGGATCGAATTCTGGGACTCCAACATCAAGCCAGATGGTCACACGCCAGGCAAGCTTGCTAGCCCCGCGTCTGGCTCAAGCACTCTCGAGCTGCATTCTGCCAACTTGCGTAGCGCTTTTGGTTTTCAACCAAGAAAGCCGGCAGGAGCATCAGCAAACGACTACGACGATTGGCGACAGTTTCTAAATGCTGCAGAGCTGACGTCCAAGTATTGCAACGCAAACGGATTCGACTCCGTATCCATCGTCGTGGCCAGCCAGGGTGGCTCTTTGTTTCCAAGTACAAAGTGGAGTGCCAATCGGCGGTTCGATACCGGGACATTCAGCATCCACGGTCGCGATCCACTTCGTAAAGATATTGTGGAGCTGCTGTACCGCGTGACAGCGCGATATGGCATTAGGTTCGTCCCCATGTTTGAGCTCGATGGCCCTTTGACTGATATAGAAATTGTTTCGTCCAACACAGACGAGTCAGATATTTGGCAACGCCGTATTCCATCCGAAACGGGTGTCGATGAGCCTACGAGCGAACGCCAAAACAACCTTTACAATCCGCTTTCGTACCGTGTGCAACGCGCCATCGCAGGCGCAATCGATGAATTTGACTCCCGATACAAGTCTCAGCCGGCGTATCAAGGATACGCATTGAGAGTTGCCGACGGCTCCCATCTTCTAGTTAATCAACCATTGGAGCAAACCAACTCGGCAATCCTCGATCGCTTTGTACTCGAGAATTCTGGAAACGTACCACGCGAATCCACACTTCGAGACCAATTCATTGCCCAGCACATGCTCGCGCAGTACAAAACGTGGCTCGAAAGATCCATGCTGGATTACCTCGGAAAGCTTCGTATTCGCCCGCGTTGGGTTTCGGTCGAGAACGAAATAGACACAACCTCCGCGACAGAAGATTTAGTGTTCGTAGTTCCCGTCCAAGCAAACGACGAAAGCGTCAGCGGAACTCATTTCAATGGAACGATTTTGCGCAAGTGGAGCGTCGAAAAGCCGAGCAAGGTACACATTGCGATGGACCGGCCTGCTCATCGATTGGATAGCGCTTTTGGACGATTGATCTCGCTGACAGATCCTTTCCAA
>CAIXME010000459.1 GCA_903920425.1 uncultured Pirellula sp.
AACCGTCCACCGGTGATCCAGCCTACACCTCAATTTTCGAATACAAACCCCACATTCGAACATCATGTACCCGCATCGCTTTTTGTTCCGGGCTGCGACCACTCGAAGAACGCGATTCCGTGCGCTCAATGCCAAGGGAATCAGTCCAATAGCGGAACCAACGTTTTGCCTGCCGTGTCGCCCGCCTCGTTAGCAGCTCCTCCGCTCCTGCCATCGACTTGGACAGACAACTCGCACGTTGCCCTGGCGAGCCATAGCGTCAACGTCAGGCAGAGTACCGAAGGCATTACAGAAATGTTTGAGCAAACGGAGATTCGCGAAGCATTGCAAATCCTCGCTACTGCCGCAAACGAATCGATTATCGTCGACGATACGATCGGAGGCGTAACCAGTGCCAACATACAAAACGAAACGTTCGAACAAGCGTTAGATAAACTGCTCATGCCGCTCGGAATGGTGTATGCCAAACACGAGGGCAAATACATCATTGCACCAGCGGACCCCGATTCACCGCTATTCCCATTGATTGCGACCCGATTTCAATACTTGCCCTGCAATCATACCGCAGCAACACTGACCAATCTGCTGCCCCCACGTTACAAACGCTTCTATCAAATCTCTACCGAACGCGATTTGATCATCATCGAAGCACCCAAGGTGATCGGCAATGACATCTTGGCAAGACTCCGTGAGACAGATCGCCCTGTTCCTCAAATTGAATTAGAAGCGATCGTGTGCGTCTCGGCACCCGACAAAGATTTCCGTTTCGGACTGGATTGGGGCCACGCTGTTGGAGTCAATGGAGTGGACTCCCTGAAAGCAGGCCTGACCGGTCTCACGTTTCAAGGTTCGGCCAGCAAATCGGGACTTCGCGATGCGTTCTCTGACTTTGCTGTGACGTCGGCATTCGTGCGACTGTTGGCCCAAGAAGGATACGTGACCATCCGTGCGGCCCCGCGAGTCACCACGAAAGATGGTGAAAAAGCAAGTATTTCCATCAATAGAGAAACGTTTTTTAGCTTGCAACCTAGTAGTGGTAACGTATTGTTCCGGCAAGACGTGCAGAAGGTCGAAGCAGGTATATCGCTAGAGATCACTCCGCGCGTCCACGGTGACATGGTCTCCGTCCGAATTGGTAAAGCCGAAGTGAGCGAAGACATTCGCACGCAAGGCGCCAGCTCTGATTCCTCGACGAGTGCCTACCCCATCATCAACCGCCGTGTCGTCTCCACAGACGTCAACGTTCGAGATGGGCATACCGTAGTTATCGGTGGACTAGTTCAACGCCAAACGGTCGATCGAATCAATCGAATCCCTGGCTTGAACAGGATACCAATGATTGGCCGATTGTTTCAAACCATAGAAAAACAGGAACGCGACGCAGAGGTAGCGATCTTCATCTCGCCTCGCATCGTTCCATCCGAAGCCTACATGCCAAACCTAGAATCATCGCACATGGAAGAACTTGATTCTGCGTCGAACACCAACTCCGTAATCATACGATAACCCCCTTTACCAGACTTCCACTGCGATGAATGCTCTCTCATTCCGATTCTTGGTTAACTCGCTGACCTCGATTTCTATCTGCCTGCTTTTCGCAAACTCCGGAACCGTCTGGGCACAATCGAAATCGGGTGACGGAAAGAGAAATGTTCCGACCTCCACCAAGAAGCCAGCCGGCGGGCAAATCACTGTAAAAGAAACGTTCGAGCCCACCTTTCAAATCGAGCCCCTCTTTCACAAGATCGAAGGCCGTCCAACAGAAGTTATTCCATTCAAATTCACCGTAGAATCGGCCAACAACGCATCGGATATCGAAATCTCCCCGATCGGACTTCGCCAAGAACTCAACGGCATGATCCTGCACGACCCAAGCTCCACGCAAGCGGAGTTGATCTCGCTCATCAGCCCCAAGAAGATGAAACTGGAGCCCAACAAACCGTATACCATCGAAGGGGTTGTCAAAATTCCTAAGTCGGACGCGAGATTCCATTCCATCGGTATCCTGGTTCGCGATATCGGTCGCGGCGGTGATACCCAACCCAAGATCGGTCCCGACGGAAAACCAGAAACGCAAGCAGCCGTCAAATTCATGACGCAATATGTTCTGCGATTGGACCTGTCCGTCAACGGCGCCAGAGGGGAAATGGGCCGCGAACTGCAAATTGTTGACCTGGCTCTAACCCCGTTCGAAGGCCGTCCTAAACTGCAAGCCATCATCAGCAATCCA
>CAIXME010000460.1 GCA_903920425.1 uncultured Pirellula sp.
CGACACAACGCAACAATTAGAGCTTTCTACATACACTTGAAATCAAAGGGAAAGGAGTCGAAGGTCGCGATCGTCGCGTGCATGCGAAAGCTGGTGACAATAATCAATCTACTTGTAAAGTCGAATCAAACTTGGCAGGCAAAATGAGTGCTGCGGTCGATCGACCGCAGCACTCTCGATGACTTCCCATCGGCAGGCTTATTCCTTCCAAGGTTGTGTCCCCACAGCGCCTTGGTCCTCTTCAGCCTGCGCCCGCATTGGAACAAAAATCGGTTGCTGAGAAGATTGATTTTCCGAGCTATGCCTGAAAAAATCCCGGGGTTTGGGGCTGGCCCCAAGGAGCACTGAACGCGCAGCTCCACAAAACGGAAATCGCAAATTTACAATTTTTGCGATTCAGCTATTGCCCTGAATTAAGACCGTCGCTGACCCCTTATTTCTTCTTCAAGATACGATGGGGTCCTTCGAAGATTTACCGACAGTACGCTCGATGGTGGAACGGCTCCGGCGAGTGCTGATTGGACACTTGGCCAATGCCTTTCAAACCGGCAAGGCGCAGTGCCTGGCACCGATCGAGCGCAGCGAGCCCTACAGTCTCGATTCGGCCAAAAATGCCAGCCAAATGTGCGACCACAATTCGACCGGTCACACCTACAGTTGTTTCAGCAATGTTGAGTCCGTAAGGTTGCCTACATAGATCAAGAAGAACACAAATGGCGAACACATCAAAAACATCGAACCGAGTATTAAACACAGACGTCCATTTTTAGAATACGAAACTAAAAGATAAGATTCGGTAGGACGATTCGGATTGTAGTAGACTTCACGTTGGGTTCCGTCAGACAATTTTTCGCGAATCGCTTCATGAAATGCTCTGTCGGTTGTTTGAACGTAATCGATGGAAATCTTATTCCCAACTTCCTGGACATTTCCGACTGGGTATTGGTATTTCACTTCTACTAGGTACGCCACCACTGCATCGTTTATTCCATTCTTCAATTGACAATAAAATATTCTCCCGGGAACTTTTGGCCATTTCGAAACTTGCCTCGACCTTCGTATTTCGTATATTCCGAATAGAACTAAGGCTATTCCGATGGCAAAAATGAATGCTGAAGCGAGAATTGGTGGGCCAAGGCGAGCAATGCTCATTACTTTTGGTCTCCATAACTACCGAAAATGTGACAGCATCGGCGAAGTACAGCCAGAATCGGTGTCGCAGCGAAATGCTTCTTTCTGCGTGCAAACAAAGAAGCCACAAGCTTCCACCGCAACCTTGATCTCACATTTTGAAACATTCGGCACATTGTCCCCAAAACCCATATGTTCGCTGCCCGCTACAAAACATCCGCCTCCGGTACATCCGCCTTCAACAAGCACGCAGACAGATATGAGTTTCCTCCAAACACGGCCTGGAGGTGAGGCGCAGATCTTTCCGGAGGCGGACCCATTCGCACTAAAACAAACAGACGCTGTTTTTTGGCGACATCCGCCTTCAGTTAAGATTGCATGCGCTGTTATTCCTCCGGAGAATTCAAAAGATCCAACAAACATTACTGGAACTCCCATTATTGGAGTAATCGCTCCAGCCCTTCCACCAAATGTGAATTTCAATTTCCCATTAGTATCTGATTTCACAAGCGGTTCCGCACAGCAGTCCGAATCGCAAGTATCGACTGTTCTCGAATACTCTGTTGACATCGTGGAATAGAGCTCGAATGGTAATATTCCCTTTGTGATATTCCCCCATCCACTAACAAACCTGTCGAACAAATCCATTTTCAGAATTCCATCAGGTTTAACCGTAGTTTTGGTTCTTGTACATTTTAGACCCATCGGGTCCATGTTTACAAATGGGACTGCCGCAAACAATTCATAGAGGTTCCAATCGCTCCCGTTGTAAGTAATTGGGTCTCTGGTGAGGAACCTCCCAGTCATCCCGCTCATCCATCGTGCACGGAAGTGGTACAAGCCGAGTGTTGAGTCCCACTCACGGCCAGTGTAGGTGTATCGATTGCTGGCTGCAGAGCTTGTTTGCACAGCCCCTGATGCGTTGAGGAATGTTGGCTGACCGTATGCTGTATAGGCGTAGCGCTCGCTTACGTTGCCGCTGGAGTCGCTTAAAGCGGTAACGCTATATTGCTGGTTCCCATGATAGAGTGTCGTGGCCTCGACAAATGCGCATACCTCGTCACCATGCATTGCCTTAGCGGAAGACGCGAACAGAGTCGCGGTTTGACCTATGATGTCATTTTTAAATGACGCGATCAGGTTTAAGCCTCCCGCGGGCGCGTGCGCGCGAGGCTTCAAATGTTCGTCCTGTGAAATCGAGTTTGTGGGCATGACCAAATTTTAGACCTTGCAGAACGGCGGTGCAACGTTTTGGATGCTCGTCGATTGGAATATTTGATCGGATATCTCATAACGGAAGTCAAAGTTTGATATCCAAATGGTCCAATGAAGGACGCAACCGTTGTGGCGTACATCGGCGCGGTGCAGGTTTTTGTTAATCGCGATTAAGAGACCTGCCCCCTTTTCCTATTTCCGCCATTTGCGACATTGTTCTTTCGCAAAAAAAAGACTGCCAATATAGGGAATAACCACAATTCCGATAAAAATGGATAAGATAACGTGCAACGTGAAATAGGGTGCTGCGCTCCAGAAATAACTGCTCTTGATTCCTTGCTCATAGCTTTGGATATACGTATATCCAAGTGGAACTAGCCCAATGAATTTGCCTCGCTTTGAAACAGGAATAACGGGTACAAGACCAGTTACTCCAAAAAGCAATACAGTACACAGCACATAAAAGACTTGTCTAAACATTGCCATTCTCCGACTTAAAACGACCCCACACTGCCGTCGGGTGTATCGAGACAAATCGGGGATTTCTTACACCCGTTCTCCCTCAGGCACCTGCCATACTTGGCCAGATTCACAGGATCATCTACTCCAGGGATTCCACGCCGAAAGAAGCCATCGCAAGGAGTGGTGCAGCCATCGAACAACTGACATGGTTTACATGTATCACAGCCCGGCACTAACCCTGCATTTACGAGACCAGCAACACTCGTAGAACAGTTTCCACCATACATGCAATAAGTCCTTGCACCGCTTCTACATTCTCGCATCATTTCATCCCATTTAGCTGCAATTGCTCCTTCATCGAGTTGGCACGAATCCAGGCAGATCTTCTCATCGGCCGAACGTCCCTCTGCAGCTTCATCTCCGGATTCAGTATTTCCATCGCAAGCGTCAGTTGGCGACACTGGACCAGCGCCCGTAGAAGGCCAAAACGAATAGTAAGATGAACCGCACTTCAACGCGGCGTGACCAACCTCCCAAATACCTCTAGGTCGCCAAATATGCATACAGCATTGTCTACCTGTTGGATCTGTAGAGGAGGTGCCTCTGCTGTCCAGGACCTCGTAAAGACAAAATGGACTTCCTTCATAACCTACCGGGTCTCTGGTGATGAATCTCCCTGTCAACCCGCTCATCCATCGTGCACGGAAGTGGTGCAGGCCAAGTGTCGAGTCCCACTCACGGCCAGTGTAGGTATATCGGTTGCTTGCTGCAGAGCTTGTTTGCACGGCCCCCGATGCGTTCAGGAATGTTGGTTGTCCGTAGGCTGTGTAGGCGTAGCGTTCGCTTACGTTGCCACTAGAGTCGCTTATAGCGGTAACGCTAAACTGCTGGTTCCCATGATAGAGTGTCGTGACCCCGGCATATGCAGATGCCTCTTCACCATGCACTTCCTTAGCGGAAGTCGCGAGCGAAGTCGCGGATTGACCTATGATGTCATTTTTAAATGACGCGATC
>CAIXME010000461.1 GCA_903920425.1 uncultured Pirellula sp.
AAAGACACACGAATACAAACGATTGAGTGATGCTGTCGGTTATGACGCAGAAGCGTCGTATTCCCCAGACGGCAAGTACATTGCCTTTGCATCCAACCGCCTTGCGTATCAATCCAAGTTGTCCGAACGGGAGAAGAAACTGTTCGATGTTGACCCAGCAACGGCGGTAGATCTGTACGTTATGAAGAGTGACGGTACCGATGTGAAAAGAATAACCGATGTGTTCGGTTACGATGGTGGGCCATTTTTCTCGCCCGACGGGAAAAGGCTTTGTTGGCGTCGCTTTTCTGAAGATGGTGCGTCCGCTGAAATCTATTCAGGCAATTTAGATGGCAGTGACGCAACGCGACTAACTTCGCTTCAAGCGATGAGCTGGGCTCCCTTTTACCATCCGTCAGGCGACTATTTGATCTTCACGACGAACTTGAATGGCTTTGCGAATTTCGAGTTGTATATCGTGGATGCAGCAGGGAAACACGAACCGGTTCGCGTCACAAGCACCGATGGCTTCGATGGCTTGCCCGTCTTTACTCCAGATGGAACAGAGATCGCATGGACATCAAGCCGAACGGCGACCAAGAAATCGCAGATTTATCTCGCGAAATGGAATGACAAGGCTGCTCGCGAAGCACTTGGTTTGGACAGTGCCGATGCAATCGTTGATGGGAATGCTCCTAAGCTTCCATCTGTCCAACAACTGAATTCAGCGAGCGAGCAAGCGAAAGTTACTGTCAAGGTGAACGACTCGGACTATCGCGCGGCCGATGTTGGTCGGCACGTCGACTTTTTATGTCGACCAGAGTTGGGCGGACGTTTGACGGGTACTGCAGGCGAAAAATTGGCAACATCGTACGTTGCTAGCTACATGGAATCGCTAGGAATCGAACCAGCAGGGTCCGATGGTACTTACTTTTACAAGTTTCCGTTCACCGCAGGTGTCGAGCTCAAGGATTCGAACGTGCTGAAGTCGGGCGATACCAACTATGAGCTGAACCGCGACTGGCGCCCGTTGGTATTTTCGAAGTCAGGAAAAGTAGATGCCACCGGCGTTGTGTTTGCTGGTTATGGTATCGTCGCTCCCGCGGAAAAAGGTCAGCCTGAATACGATTCCTACGTTCACCTCGATGTGGAAAACAAATGGGTCTTGGTATTGCGACAGATGCCAATGGATGTATCACCTGAACGCAGGCAGCATTGGGCACGATATAGCTCGCTACGATACAAAGCCATGGCTGCCCGCGATCGTGGTGCCAAGGGCATTATCGTTGTCAGCGGTCCTACGAGCGGTGTCCGACAAGAGCTTGTGCCTCTCCAAATGGATGGCACGCTATCGGGCACTAGCATCGCGGCCATCAGCGTCTCAGACAAAGTTGCTGAGAAGTGGTTTGAAAAATGCGAAGATAAGCTCGCTGCCCTTCAAAAAGAACTGGATAAAGGAGAGATGATGATGGGCATTGAATTGCCCGAAGTTTCGATCTCTGCCGACATCGAAGTGCAGCAAGTCAAGCGAGAAGGGGTGAACGCCATCGGCATTCTTCGCGCAGGTGACAAACCGGCCAAGTCGATGATTCTCATCGGTGCCCATATCGATCACTTGGGTACCGGAGCGAGCGGTTCTAGCTTGGCTCTCGAAGAGGAAAAGCTCGGGATGCACCGCGGTGCCGACGATAACGCTTCTGGTGTCGCTGCGATGCTCGAAATCGCGCAGTCGTTCGCACAACAAAAGCAAGCTGGCAAGTTAACCTTGGAGCATGACGTACTTTTTGCAGCGTGGTCCGGTGAAGAGCTTGGTCTTCTCGGTTCTGCGTATTTCTCGGACCACTTCTATGAACTCTACCCCAACCTGGTAAAGCCAGAAGAAGGCGTGAACCTTTATCCTGCCATGGTGGCATGCTTTAACTTGGATATGGTTGGCCGTCTTCGCGATAACTTGGTTCTGCAGGGCATCGGCTCCTCGTCGATTTGGAGCGGTGAAATCGAGCGTCGTAACGCCGTGGTTGGTTTGCCAGTTACGCTGCAAAACGACAGCTACCTCCCTACCGACGCGAGCACATTCTTCTTAAAGGGTGTGCCTATCCTGTCCGCATTCACCGGATCGCACTCAGAGTATCACACCCCTCGTGATACCCCTGAGCTGTTGAACTATGAAGGTGCTGCAAAGATCGCCAAACTGATGGGCTTGATAGCACGTTCCGTCGCCTCGTCCAAGGATATACCTGTCTTTCAGGATCAGAAAGCACCCGAGGGACAAGGATCGCGGGCCGTTATGACCGCATATTTAGGAACCATTCCAGACTATGCACAAGGCGACATCAAGGGTGTATTGCTTTCCGGAGTTGCCAAAGATGGCCCTGCGTCCAAAGCTGGCGTGCAGAGCAAAGACGTGATCATCGAACTGGCTGGCCGCAAAATCGAAAACATCTACGACTACACCTACGCAATCGAAGCGTTGCGAGTCGGACAAGAAACCGAAATTGTGGTCCAACGTAAAGGCGAAGACTTGCGAATGAAAGTGACGCCACTATCTCGTCAGTAGAGCAGACTTTTGTGATCATCGGCGAACGTCTGCCGCTGATGCTCGATTCCAAAACCATAGCTTCAGCCGCAAAGCATCATGTCGCGAAATAAATTGATTCTCATGCGCCACGCGAAAAGCGATTGGTCCAGTGACTCCAACTCCGATATCGAGCGGCCACTAAACCCACGCGGCCGTGCCGCAGCACCGGTTATGGCCGATTGGCTGGTGGCAAATCACTTGGTTCCAAGCGTCATTCTCTGTAGCAGCGCCACTCGCACCCAAGAAACGCTTCAGCTGATGCAGCAACGTTGGCTTGAAACAACGCAAGTCTCTGATCCATTAGCGCTGCCAAAAACCTTTGTCCTCGACGACCTTTACCTTGCTGTCGCCAATACCATCTTGACCATTGCTAGCAGCTACACAGCCCATGATTCCATCCTTGTCCTTGGGCATAATCCCGGAATGCAAGATCTGGTTAGCTATCTAAGCCAGAGCGAGCAAGAGATGCCGACCGCAGCGATAGCTTTCTTTGAAGCGGTCGACCAATGCTGGCCAACGAAGTGGCTGGATGTGAATTCGTGGGCTTGGCGGGGGCTGGTAAAGCCTCGCAGCTTAGGGAAAAACCTCGAATAGCAAATAGCTGCCTACTTTTGATAGAGTTGCGCAAAGTGTACCGATTGTTTGGACGATAAGTACGCTAAAGCTTCCTTGAGCGAGGAGGCTTGATTTCGCACGCTAGGTCATAGGTCTAGGAGTAGATTGCATGAGTCAGATTAGTCGAGGGCGGTTGGCAACAATCATTGGTTCAAGCGTACGTTGGGCTTCGGCAGCAACCATTGCTGGTTCCGTCTGCTTGACCTCCGTCCATGCGGCAGAACGCGACCCACAGGTTGTCAAAGCGTTGAGCTACTCGCCTCGCCAAGCAAACATACCTTTCGACAAAGTTGGCGAAGAAGAAATCGACAAATGCGTCGGTAAGTATGAAACCAGAAACGGATTCGAAGGGCTCGTTATCTACTCGCCAGCAGGCCAACCACTGCGACGTTTTGCAGATGGAAATGGTGACCGCCAAGTAGACCAGTGGTGCTACTACAAAGATGGGATCGAAGTTTATCGAGATATCGATAGCGATTTCAATGGAGCCGCTGACCAGTACCGCTGGCTGGGAACCGCTGGTACTCGTTGGGGAATCGATAAAAACGAAGACGGCAAGATCGATTCATGGAAAGCGATCTCCGCAGAAGAAGTGACGATGGAAGTGGTGGAGTCCATCAAGGCCAAGGATGACGAACGGTTTAAGAAATTGTTGCTGTCGGAATCGGAACTGAAGGTACTCGGTCTCGGTGAAGACAAGGGTGATCAGTTGACTACCCGACTTGCTAATGCCCGCAAGTCGTTTGTCGAATTCGCTCGTACACAGAAGATGATTACGAACAGCACCAAATGGGCACACTTTGCTGCCGACAAACCTGGTGTCGTCCCTGCCGGAACAGAAGGTGCCCTACAAGACATTATCGCGTACGAAAACACCATCGCGATTGTCGAGAACGATGGCGCTAACCAACAACTGATGGTGGGAACGTTGGTTCTGATCGATAATGCATGGAGACTGGCCGATCTTCCTCGCACGATCACCGAAAACGCTGTACTTTCCGACAGCGGCTTATTCTTTCCTGCAGCCGCCAGCAATCGTATTGGCAACAACGGCTCCCCAGAGTCTGGCATGACTCCAGAGATTCAGACTCTGCTCACCGACCTGGAACGAATCGAATCGTCGCTCAAGGAAAATGGCGACCAAATGGAGCTGCAAGAAGAGAAGGCCAATGTGCTTCAGAAACTGGTTCTGGCCACCAAGGGAACAGACGAAATGGAGCTTTGGGTAAAGCAATTTGCCGACTCGATCAGCTCTGCAGCACAGTCAGGCGCTTACCCACAAGGTATTCAAAAGCTGAAGCTACTTGAATCACAATTAGCAAATATGCCGAAAGGCAAAACACTAGTTCCATACGTTTCCTACCGATTGATCAGCACGGATTATTCGGTTCGAAGCACTGAGGAAAAAGTGGACTTTGCCAAACTGCAAAAGGATTACATGGAGAAGCTCCAAGAGTTCGCAGAGCTCTATCCTGATAGCATCGACGCAGCAGACGCTATGCTCAACGTTGGCTTGAACCATGAGCTCTCCAGCGACGAAAAAGAAGCTGAGACATGGTACCGCAAAGTCGCAACGCGATTTCCCAAAACACCACAAGGCGAAAAGGCCGCTGGAGCTCTGGCTCGATTGACTCTGGAAGGTCGCCAAATGGGCTTGGTAGGAAAGACGCTTGATGGCAAGTCTATCGACAGCAAGTCGATGGGACGCAATCCAGTCTTGGTTCACTACTGGGCCTCTTGGTGCGAGCCTTGCAAAGCAGACATGGCTGAGATTCGCAAGATACAAGCCAAGTACGCTCGCCAGAATCTTCAGATCGTTGGTATCAATTTGGACACCGAAGCGTCGACAGCCATCGGGTTTCTGAAAGCCAACAACGCTTATCCATGGCCTCATCTACATGAACAAGGAGGCTTTGAAAGCTCCTTGGCCGTTCGATTGGGTGTGCTAAGCGTTCCGGTTACCATCTTGATCGACGGCGAAGGCCGAGTGGTCAAGCGAACTTCGCATTTCAGCAAAGAGATGGAAGAATCGCTAGAGCAGTTGTTTACACAACCGGCTCCGCAGCAAGCGAACAAGTTGCCTCCTGCACCTGGCCCAGACGTCAAGAAGGCTCAACAGCCAGACGCTCGCAAGGCACAGCAACCTACGGGCGGACGTAACAATCCGTTGCCTCCGAGGAAGTAGTTTCGATGTGGGTTCAGCTTTCGTAGCGGAACTTGTGAAAGTTCCGTCGAATCGCTAATCGCAAATGCCCATCGTGCATAAATAGAGTCGCTCGGCGTAAAGGCTCCGCACCGGAAGATTCACATCTTCCGCAACGAGAGGCGAAGGGCAAAGAGCGGTGAGATGAGCGAAGCATCAATCAGCGTAGCGGAACTTGTGAAAGTTCCGGCGAATCGCTAGTC
>CAIXME010000462.1 GCA_903920425.1 uncultured Pirellula sp.
GTTCCGATTCCGTCAACCACAACGGGAACGAAAACAACCAGTTCGCATCCCGATACCCGTTGCGATCCCGTACACCGGACTTCTTTGCACGCTCCAAGACGAGCAACGTCTCTGCGATGCCAAAGGCAAAGGTTTATCGTAGCGTGTGGCGTTAATCCAGCAGAATGCGGCTGACCGAATCCCAACGCGCCACACACCAATACACAGCAAAGCGGTCGACGAAATCAAGCAATTTTGACGTAGTCGACTTGCGATTCGCCGCGTATGTTATTGTTGGTCGGGGATGATAGTAGAGCTTAAAAACGCGTTTGAGTTGGAATATGTCGAGAACGATTGCAATTGGTGACATACACGGATGTTTGGCCGCGCTCAATACGCTTGTCAACGCCATAGCACCTACTGCAGATGACACCATTGTCACCGTCGGCGATTATGTGGATCGCGGGCCTGATTCGAAGGGGGTACTGAATCTCCTTTTGGATTTGGAAAAGAAATGCCGACTGGTTCCTCTCATGGGCAACCACGAGGAAATGATGCTTGCCGTGATGGAGCGTCGAATGGACCCTTATAGTTGGTTAGGTCACGGTGGCGTTGAGACCATGGATTCCTACGGGTTCACAGGCGATCTAGGATGTGTGCCTGCAGAGCATCTGGAATTCATTCGCCGGATGCCAAGCTTCTATGAAAACGACACTCATTTTGTAGTACACGCGAACTACGATCCGGAACTGCCGCTAAGCGAACAACCAGACGATTTGCTGAGGTGGGTCAAGATAACCGAAGTGCTCCCGGGCCCTCACATCTCTGGAAAGAGAGCCATCGTCGGTCATACGCATGACCGACAAGGAGAGCTGTACGAAGTCCCACACTTAACGTGTATCGACACCTATTGCTATGGCGGTAAATGGCTTACCGCTCTGGATTTGGATACCGGCAAAGTTTGGCAATCGGATCGTATGGGCAATTTGAGATTTGCCTGAACGGCATTTCCGCAACGGTCCAATCTTGGTTAAGCCAATCTTAAAACGGCTTGCCGACAAACGTCCCCGCGTACGCAGCTCGATCGCAACCACACTCTTCTCCTCTGCCGCGTACGCTTAGGCCAACCGAAAGTAGCGGGTCGTTTCGGCAAAATCATTGCTGTGATAGACTAACGGCGTTGCGAGCGCGTGATCGCGTGATCGCTAGTGCGGCAATTCGCGAAAGACTATGCGAATGCATGCGTTCGCGACACGGGGTACTAAGCACATCGTCATCCGTTAAATAGGTCCATCGGCTGCTTGCCCATAGACTTGTTTCTCCAGCGCGCTCGAGACTCGTCGAACACCGCGACTTGTGCCGAAATGCATAGCTAGGTTAGCCCTATCCCAAACAGTCCATCTGCACTACGTGCCTTTTTGATAGAAACATTCGTTCATGGCAAAGAAAAACCAAAGCAAGCAAGATAGCATTGAGAAAGAGCTATCTGACCTCAACGAATCCGCTGGCGATCTGATGGAAGCTGCGTTTTCTGTATCTGCTTATAAGCTCTACGGAGAATTGAGAAGCCGTGCACGTGCGGAAGGGCATTTGGGATACTATGTGCTCGGTACATTCTTTCAAATGAATCTCGCACAACGATTGCTTCAATTCGAAACGGTGCGGGAACGCGCGGTCGAGTTGATTGCCATTTTCGAAGACGAGGAACAAGCCAGAAAGATAGAGCCGTCGCTGGACTTGGACCAGTACGAAAACATCATCTATTCCATGGGGGCATGTGCATACGAAGTACTTGCAGAGGCAACGGGAGATCTGGACGGATACAACTCCGAGGGAATGCAAGAATGCTTAACTGGAGGAATCGAAGTATGCCATCGTATCGGCAAGCTTTCCTGTGTGCAGTGTTTTCGTGAATACGCATGTGACATTCACACCGCAGCAGACGATTACGAATTGGCGAGATACCACTGCAATCAAGTGTTGCATCAGAACTCCGATTTTCCAGAACGTGGCGATCGGCGTTGGCTAGCCATGCTCCGGTTAGCATCCATGGATATCTTGGAAGGTCAACACGAATCGGCCAAAACAAAACTGGAACAAGCCACCGCGCTGGCAAGCGAAACAACCGTCAACGATGCAGGCGGAGCTCAGATTGCCGTCATGTTCGAACGCTATACCCTCGACTTGATGGAAGGGCGCGCGATGGACGAACAAACCGAAGCGTTGCTCAAGAAATTGCCGCCGCGCGGCGAGTGTCCTGAATATGACTTGGATGTCGACTTGGTTGCAACAGTCGGTCTTGCCATGAACCAACAGTGGGACGAAGCAGAACGACTTCTAACCACATGGAACAAAACTCTGAAACAGGGCAAGGCGATCACCAAATGGCTCGAGACAGGTGTGCGACTGGTCGCTTTGATGCGATTGCGAGGCGAAATGCAAAAGGCAAAGCGATTGAGCGTCCAATTCGAAGAGGCGGCTACGAAAGCAAACGATTGGCAAACCATTCGTCGACTTCATCAGATCTTGGACGACTCCGTTTCAATTACTCCACTGGGAACCGTTGTTCGAAATACGCGTGCAGCGAACTCCTTGCCGCAACCAGAACCCGTGAATATCTCGACAGATGTTGCGGAGGAGAGCGAGTCGCAAACCGAGGCAAGGCCAACTCACGATGAAACGCCCCTTTCTCCTTGGATGAATGAGCTAACGGAACGCATGCAAGCCGCAAGCACGGCAGCAGAAGAACGTGGTGATGCCCAAGTGGACGTAGGTCTATTTCGTAAAGAGCTTATGGACCGTAGCGCCCAGGATTTTACACATCCTGAAGACATCGGACGTGCCCTATACATCATGAACTTTTTGCTTACTCCCGATTGCGACCGCGTGGCGATCTGGAAATGGGCTAATCGCATGGTCTCATCCCACCAAGACATTGCCTATCTCATCTCGTTACTCGGACGTCTAGGGATGACGGTGAGCATGTTGGACCGTTTGACCTCTGAAATGAGCCGGACAAACGCATTGACGGATGAGTTCGACGAGGATGATTTTGATGGCGAGGATGAACCAACACTTGCCGTGTCGGCCATTAGCAACGATCGCCTGGAACAATTGGTGCGCAAGTCATTGCAAATTGATTCCAAAGGAGTGAACAACAATTTTCGTGCCGCAGAAGTGTTCGAGTACATCGGCAATGCGGGTGAGGCTGAAAGATGTTACGCACGAGCATTCAAGTTGGACAGAACGAGAGATGATGCAGCCCTCGCGTTATCCCGTATTTACTCGGAAACCGACCGATTGCAGGATGCGCTTTACGTTTTAGATCTTTGTATTCGCGAAGGGGGAGACTCGGGCGAATTGCTATTCGAAGCTGCGCTCAAGGCACACGCATTGACCCAACATGAATTGCAAGTGAGCTTCCTGCAAAAACTGCACGAGAGGCATAATCCAGTTCCTTGGACGTTCTACTATTTGAGCTCTGGACTGCTGGAATTGAAACGGCCGCAAGAGGCTCTTGATGCCATTGAACAAGAGGTTTCACGCTTTCAATCGAATGGTTTGCACATTGATTCCGTGCGAGCAGCGGCGTACGCCCAATTGGGGCGATCCGAAGAATCCGCCCAGCAGATTCGCAAGGCCCTGGAAAGACCGCTCAGCAAAATCGACGACCTTACTCTCAGCGGCGTGTCAGGTGCTTTTGAAAGGTTGATTGCCGCGGCCAAACTGTGTCCTGACGAAAAAGAGGTTCAGCATGCAGTAGAGGAACGTATGCTCCAGGCCGGTATCGCAACGGAGAGCTATTTCGAGCAGATCCGCTCCAACGAGAAGCCATGCGACTTATACCTCTACCAATGTTACATCCAGCAACCACTCGACGGTGGTTGGGCGGACTCGGCTGGATGTTTGCCGGAACAACAGGAGTGGGACGGTTATGTTGCCCAGTGGGGTATCCTGGCAAAAACCCCAGAAGACGCTGCGGACCTCGCTCTGACATGGCAGCGCCGATGTTACCCGTTAGAAGCAGTGATTCTCGAGATTGAGAGCTCGGACGAACCGTTACACGATCGACCGGGAATTGCTTTCCAAGGTCCTCGATTCCTTGATGATGGCATCGAAGAGGATGAGGACGAGGACGACGAATAGGCGAAAATTTAGCAGAGGCCCACACTGGTATCGTTGCGATTTCCTGGCAGTAGGGCGATGCGTTTGGCCCGCTGGGTCTCTCGGCTTTAGAGATATTTCTAAAATTCTCAGTTTTCGCGCGCGCTATTCCTAAAACAAAACGTTTTGTTCTCTTAGCAGGCCATCATTCTCAATTCCAAAGTTGGTTGAGTGTGCCAATAGCAATAAAGGCAAGGAGGCGGACAAAATGTTAGCTCTCAGTCGCAAAGTCGGACAAACGATCGTGATCGATCAAAATATTGTTGTGACAGTGTTATCGATTCGCGGTAGCCGAATAACTCTAGGGTTTTCCGCCCCAGAGGATGTTTCCATTCGTCGAATTCCGCCCTTCCAAGCCGTAGCTAGCGTTGAATTGCTTGGCGAGACTTTGCCAGCGAACACCAGTTTGCCGCTTGCTGTGCAGTAGCAGCCGTCAATGTCAGTCGCCGAAGCCGATGTGAAAGGGAATGTTGACATCAATTGGCTTGCCACAAGCCAACGTAACCCAAACAAATCGACGCGAAAGCGAGGGGCACAATCCCTGTCCTACGCGTCGGATTGTGATAGTGAAAATCAGTTGAACCGAAACGAATTCGATGAATGGCATTAACGCCTCAGCGAATGAAACATCCAAGCTCCATTCTGAATCCTTACGAATAAAAAATGCCAAGAACGACACCCAAAACCATCGCAAAAAACAAACAAGCAATCCGTACGCGTCGACGACTATGCCTGGAGTCCCTCGAATCAAGACAATTGTTTGCTGGAATGTCGACATCGACAATCGATTGCGAACAATCACCTTCATCAACGATCTCGAGTGTTGCAAGTTTGCGTTCGCAATCAACAACCTCCTATATCCCGGCCTTGTCGGCTGCTGTCGTCGATGACTTGTTTGAAGAAAACGATTCTTGGGCACAAGCGTCTGATCTTGGGACCATCCAGCAAAGCAAGACCGTCGATAGCTTGGTCATGGCGGATGCGGTCGATTGGTTTAAATTAAAACTCGGCAGTGCAGCAACGACAGGCTCCAATATCAAGATCCAATTTCAGCACGCATTGGGTGATCTGGATCTCGCGGTGTACACCGCCGACGGTAGACGCGTTGGCATATCCAATGGAACGGGCAACTCCGAAACGATATCCCTAACGAATGTGAATTCGACTTCGCTCTATGTGATGGTATATGGTTACCGCGGTGCTAGAAACGCCAGCTACACATTGACAGTGAACCCTGGCCAAACCAGTGCACCGACTCCACCCAACGCCGACGACATCTATGAACCCAACAACTCGCGAGCAACCGCAGCCAATCTCGGGACGTTGACCGCAGCCAAGACTACGTCCAATTTGGTCATGGCGGACGCCGGCGACTGGTTCCAGTTCCAGGTGACAGCCACGGGAACATCTTCTAGCTACGTCGGCATCAACTTCCAAAACGCCCAGGGAGATCTCGATCTCGAAGTGCTCGATGCAAATGGTCGACGCGTAGGACTTGGGGATGGTGTGACCAATAGCGAACGCGTTTCCCTGAGCGGGCTTGGGGCAGGTACCTACTACGTTCGGGTTTACGGTTACCGCGGTGCGACGAACCCCAACTATACGTTGATTGTTGATCCGGGAACACCAAGCACTCCCGTCACACCCACACCCAATCCGCCTGCCGCCGCGTCGGAATTCAATATTGAGTTGAATGCGACGGGTTTGACTGCGACACAACGAACGATATTCAATCAAGCCGTTGCGCGGTGGCAACAGATCATCGTTGGAGATTTGCCGAACGTAACCTACCAAGGTCGGACAATCGATGACTTGCTGATCGATGTTTCCATTCGCACGATAGATGGAGTCGGTGGCATTCTTGGGCAAGCGTCTGCAGACCGGTTCCGATCAGGATCGCAGTTACCGTACCATGGGTTTATGCAATTTGACAGCGCGGACGTGGCACGGATGGAAGCTGACGGTTCGTTGTATTCCGTTGTCTTGCACGAAATGGCGCACGTCTTGGGAATTGGAACGATCTGGTCTTCGTTGGGACTGATTTCCGGCGCGGGCACTTCCAATCCGACATTTACAGGAGTACAAGCGACCGCAGAGTACAACGCGCTCACCGGAGGCAATGCCAGGGGAGTTCCTTTGGAAAACACGGGAGGGTCTGGAACTGCAGATGCTCACTGGCGAGAATCCATTTTCGGCAGCGAAATCATGACCGGCTATATCGGATCCGGCTCGTCACCCATCAGCCGAGTCACTGTCGCCTCCTTGGCCGACCTGGGTTATCGCGTCAACATTGGAGCAGCGGACGCCTTTAGGCTCTCATAAGAGGGGGGGGGAGAGCCCCAAAAGATCAAGAAATCGATCCTGGAAGTTTCTGTGCAAGCTCCCCGTGCTTGCAAATAAGCTAGACTCACGGAAGAGTAATTTGGTTCCTCTTCCAAAAGTCATTGGCCCAATGGAACACTCGCACAGTCCTTCCTATGGAATGATCGACCCGATCTTGCAATTGATTGCGGAGTACTCCGTTTCTCGTTGCACAGCGTCGACCGAAGCGATCGATACAGCGCGGTGGTGTCTATTGGATTCCATCGGCTGCGGTTTGTTGGCTTTAGACTATCCCGCGTGCACGAAACTTCTTGGGCCTGTGGTTCCGGGTGCCACTCTGGCTAATGGTGCACGCGTCCCAGGAACGGAACTGCAACTGGATCCGGTCCAGGCAGCATTCCAGATTGGCTGCATGATCCGCTGGTTGGACTACAACGACACGTGGCTTGCCGCGGAATGGGGCCATCCATCGGATAATTTCGGTGCCATTCTAGCTGTAGCAGATTACTTAGATCGCAATCCATCGAATCCCTGGCAGCCCAATCGCGCTTTAGTCATGGCGGATGTCTTGTCCGCTGCGGTCAAAGCGTACGAGATCCAAGGGATTCTAGCACTCGAAAACAGCTTGAATCGTGTGGGGTTGGATCATGTTCTATTTGTACGCGTCGCATCCACGGCGATCGCAACGGCAATGCTTGGCGGCAAAAAGGAACAAGTTGCCGATGCCCTCAGCCAGTCGTTTTTAGACGGAGGTGCGTTGCGAGCATACCGCCATGCGCCCAATACGGGGTCTCGCAAAAGCTGGGCGGCAGGCGATGCAACACAGCGAGCGGTTCAATTGGCGCTTTGGACGATGGCGGGCGAAATGGGGTATGCCACTCCGCTTTCGGCAACACGCTGGGGCTTTGAAACGGTCATGATGGAAGGAAACGGTGTCGTGATCCGTCGCCCGCTTGAGAGCTATGTTATGGAAAACATACTGTTCAAAGTTTCGTACCCAGCAGAATTTCACGCTCAAACAGCAGCCGAAGCCGCCGTGACCTTGCATCCTGGCGTGATTCAAAGATTGAACGAGATCGACGAGATTCGTATCCATACGCACGAGTCAGCCATACGCATCATCGACAAACGGGGACCGTTGCAGAACCCTGCGGATCGGGACCATTGTTTGCAGTACATCACCGCCGTCGCGTTGATTCACGGCGATTTAACTTCGGAGCATTATCAAGACGATGCGGCTATGGATCCGCGTATCGATTTGCTGCGCAGTAAAATGACGGTGATAGAAGACAAACAGTATTCGGCGGACTATCTGAATCCCGAACTGCGATCGATTTCCAATCGCATCCAAATATTCTTTAACGATGGGAGTGCAACGACACCACTCGCTGTCGAGTTCCCCTTGGGCCATCGTCGCCGTCGTCAAGAATCCTATGTGCCACTAGAAGCTAAATTCAGAGCCAATGCGAGTACTCGACTGGATTCAGCGCGCGTAGAATCACTGATAGAGTTGTTTAGAGACCCGTATTCGTTATCGAAGATGCGCGTGTCCGAATTCATGAACTTGCTCGTTGCCGTCGGCCCGCCACCGACGTATTTCCTCCCCATGTAACCAAGACAAACGAAGGTGCAGTCGTGGCAACGTTGCTTGAAGTCGCCAGAATGATTGACTCCGAAGAACAACTGCTGATGCAGGGAGGTGGCAAAAGCGGATCGGATCGTCAGCGCAAACTCAATCGATTGCCAGTTCGCGAACGATTGCAATTGCTCCTGGATGCCGATCGGCCCTTTCTTGAAATCGGCCTATGGGCTGCTCACAAGATGTATCCAGAATGGGGAGACATTCCAGCGGCTGGAATCGTTTCGGGAATCGGCTGGATTCAAGGTCAACCATGCATGATCGCGGCCAACGATGCGACGGTCAAAGCTGGGGCCATGTTTCCACAATCGGTCAAGAAATTGATTCGCTCACAAAAGGTCGCGCAACGATTGCGATTACCCATCATCTACCTGGTGGATTCGGCTGGCGTCTTTTTGCCTTTGCAGGATGAGATCTTTCCGGATGAGGATGATTTCGGCCGTATCTTTCGCAACAATTCGGTGCTGTCTGCTCAGGGGATACCACAGTACGCTGCCGTCATGGGCAACTGTATTGCAGGCGGTGCTTATTTGCCCGTGCTATGCGACAAGATCTTGATGACCGAAGGAAGCCAGTTGTGCCTCGCGGGTCCAGCGTTGGTAAAAGCCGCCATCGGGCAGACAGTCGATCCCGAAGAACTCGGCGGGGCTAGTATGCACTCACGGCTGAGCGGCACCGTCGACTTTCACGAGCGAGACGATCCAGCCTGTCTTGCACGCCTGCGATCGTTGATCGAACTTTTGCCAAAACGCCCTCAGGCGAATGCAGGTCCAGAGCCATCGCGTCCGTTGCACGATTTGTATTCGATTGTTCCTGCAGATGGACGAGGCGAATACGATGTGCGCGATTTGCTCCGTTGCATCGTGGATGCTGACAGCTTGACGGAGTCGCAGTCCACATATGGCCGCACGGTCGTCACCGCCTATGCCAAAATTCAAGGCAGTCCTGTAGGAATTGTTGCCAACCAACGGATACGTTCCCAATCCGCACAAGGTGAACTACAGATAGGTGGCGTGTTGTACGGCGATGCAGCAGAGAAAGCAGCGCATTTCATTGCGGACTGCGATCAAACGAGGGTCCCCATTGTGTTCATCCAGGATGTTCAGGGATTCATGGTGGGCAAGCAAGCTGAACAATCTGGAATTATTCGTTCGGGTGCCATGATGGTACGAGCGATGAGCATTGCGACGGTCCCTAAGTTTACGGTGGTGGTCGGGAGCTCGTATGGAGCCGGCAACTACGCCATGTGCGGTCGAGCCTATGACCCATCGCTGATTCTGGCTTGGCCCAACGCTCGTTTTGCCGTGATGGGGGGCAATCAAGCGGCGGAGACGATGTTGTCGCTCCGAATCCGTGAGGCCGAGAAGACAAGTGCAAAACTGTCTGAAGAACAGATCAACGCAATGCGAAGCAGTATTCGGGATCAATATGAAATGCAGACCGACATTCGTTACGGAGCTGCCCGTGGTTGGGTGGATGCAATCATCGCGCCCCACGATACCCGAATGTGGCTTGGCGCCGCATTATCCGTTGTCCAGCAGCAGGCGATTGCTCAGTCACATTCAACTCCTACTGAGGTGTGAGAGCCATGATTCGCGTGGGAAATGCACAAGCGTTTTGGGGTGACAGGCCTCGAGCCGCCTACGAATTGCTGGAACAATGCCCTAACCTCGACTTTCTCACCATGGATTACTTGGCGGAAGTGTCGATGTCGATCTTGGCAACACAGCGGGAACGCAATCCGGAGCTTGGTTACCCCAAAGACTTTGTCGATGTCGTTGGGGGCTTGGCGTCCTACTGGGCAGCCGGTGGCAAATGCCGCTTGATCGCCAACGCGGGAGGACTAAATCCACGTGGATGCGCCGAGGCTTGTGTTGCAGCGTTGGAGGCAGCAGGCTGTCGCAGTTTGAAGATAGCCGTCGTCTCTGGAGACGATGTTATTGATTTGGTTCAGCATGCCGCAGCCAATCCAATCGAAAAAGAATCGCTATTGTTGAGCAATCTGGACTCAGGAAAGCCCATCTCGACGATTCGCGAAAAGCTAGTAACGGCCAACGCATACCTGGGTTGTAAAGGAATCGTCGCAGCATTGCGTGCCGGTGCGGACATAATCATCACGGGTCGCGTCGCTGACCCCTCCATGGTGGTTGCTCCTTGTGTCTATGCATTCCAATGGGAACTAGATGATTGGGACCGATTGGCTGGAGCGACGGTTGCAGGTCACTTGCTCGAGTGCGGAACCCACGTAACAGGCGGTATATCGACCGATTGGCTGGATGTGCCCGATGCAACTCACATAGGGTTCCCCATCGCCGAAATATCCCCGGATGGCAGTTGCGTCATCACGAAATCGGAGACATCTGGCGGATGCGTAACTTTGGACACAGTTAAAGAGCAACTGGTGTATGAAATTGGGGACCCAAAGAACTACCTAAGCCCTGACGTCACGGTTTCCTTTTTAGAACTCCAACTGAAATCGGATGGCCCCAACCGTATCCACGTATCAGGTGCGGTGGGCAGCCCTAGTCCGGAAACACTGAAGGTGAGCGCGACCTATCGCGATGGATATCGGGCCGCTGGTATGCTCACGTTCTTTGGTCCGAGATCACAGGAAAAGGCACAGCGTTGCGGCAACATGATTTTGGCCAGACTGGCCGAAGCAGGCCACGCCTATCGCGACACCCTCGTTGAGTGCTTGGGGAACGCAGCCAGCGTTCCACTGGAGAACCTCATGGTTCAGACGCACGATCGATTTGAGATAGTGCTAAGAATGGCGGTGGAATCCGATTCTCGAGAATCCGTCGAAGCGTTTTCGCGGGAGTTCATGTCCTTGGTTACTTCAGGCCCGCAAGGGACGACGGGGTACGCCGAGGGGAGGCCACGCGTGCACAGTGTATTCCGATACTGGCCATGCTTGATATCAAATGACAAAGCAAACATGGTTGTCGATTCGATACTAAGCTCTGACACGTTGTCGTCTCGCACGCAAATCGCGCGATGGCCCGAGCACTCCGATTCTACGGCGGCTCGCCCATGCCAATGGGAGAGCAATCCAATCCATGTCTCCGAGGTTCGACACGCGACGTGCTTATCGGATATTGCATTCGGGCGAAGCGGCGACAAGGGAACAGGAGCGAACATCGGCATATTGGCACGTACACCCGAGGCGTATCAATTTCTCTGCGGGTGGCTTAGCGAGGCGAGAGTCTTGCAAGTGTTCTCGCCCTTGGGTGTCGAGGCGGTACAACGCTTCGAACTGCCTAACCTCCTAGGATTCAACTTTATCGTTCGCGGCATTTTGCGCCGCGGACTTCGAAATGATGCGCAAGGAAAAGCTCTTGCGCAGGCCCTTTTATCGATACCACTTACGACAGCGAACATGTAACGACGTAATCCACTATATCCTCTCCATCTTTTTGTGTACGGCGGTGATCATGAACTCCAGCCCAACGTCCGCATCGCGTTTCGACATGGACCACAACCCATTGGAGCGTATCCCTCCTTGGGTAGAATCGCTCACTATTGGTGAAGTATTACGAGAGACGGCGAGAAAACATCCCGACGACGAAGCGATCGTTTTCTCAGCGAACCAGTTCCGTCTAACTTGGCATCAATTGGACCGAGAAGTGGACCGGGTGGCCAAGGGGCTTCTGGCATTGGGATTTCAACGCGGAGATCACTTTGGAGTTTGGGCAACCAACGTTCCACAATGGGTTCTACTCCAATATGCCACAGCCAGGATTGGAGTGGTTTTGGTCACGATCAACCCCTCGTACCGAACCAATGAATTCGTCTATGCGATGGAACAATCCGAGTTGCGAGGCTTGGCTTTGATCGATGAATTCAAAAGCACGAACTTCTTTAGCTCATTGCATAAAGCCATTCCCAATTTGCAAATGCAAGCACCTGGGGACATAGAGAGTGCGCAGTTCCTAAAGCTCAAATCGATCATTACGCTGCGAGGTGAGACGCAACCTGGAACGCTTTCTTGGCAACAGCTGTTGGAGATGGCTGAGGCCATTTCGAATGAAGACCTTCGCGATGCCGAGCGAAAATGCCAGGTTCATGATCCAATCAATATTCAGTACACTTCGGGAACAACCGGATTCCCGAAAGGTGCAATGCTCTCGCATCGGAACATTTTGCTAAACGCATACTATGCCGGGATCAACCAACGGTTTGGCCCCGGCGATCGGCTCTGCATTCCGGTCCCGTTGTATCATTGTTTTGGCTGTGTACTCGGTTCGTTGTGTTCTGCCGTTCATGGAACAACGATGGTGTTCCCAGCCGAGACGTTCCATGCTGGTCAAACTCTTCAGGCTCTAGAAGAAGAACATTGCACTGCGGTCTATGGAGTCCCAACGATGTTCATCGCGATGTTGGAGCATGCGGACTACCCAGGTCGCCATTTAGGATCGCTTAGAACCGGGATCATGGCAGGCAGTCCATGCCCCATTGAATTGATGAAACGAGTAACCACCGAGATGGGAGCCTCGGAAATGACTATCGGATATGGCCAGACCGAATCTTCGCCCTTGGTGACGCAAACTACGGTAACCGATTCTCTAGAAATTCGGGTTGGTACCGTAGGGCGCCCAATACCTGGAATCGAGGCCAAGGTTGTCGATCCGGAAACAGGGCGCGAGCTTGGGGACATGCAAGCAGGAGAATTGTGCAGTCGCGGTCACAATGTGATGATCGGTTATTTTCGAATGCACGAGAAGACACAGGAATCGATCGATCGGGACGGTTGGCTCCATTCGGGCGATTTAGCGATGCGTGAACCGAATGGTTACTACCGCATCACAGGCCGATTGCGAGATCTGATCATTCGCGGAGGAGAGAACATTTACCCTCGCGAGATCGAAGAGCTCCTCTACCAGCATCCAGACATCGAGGATGTTCAAGTAATCGGAATACCGGATCGCAAATTTGGTGAGGAAGTGATGGCGTGGGTCAAATTGAGAAAGGGTAGAACAGTAACGCCCGAGGAGCTAAAGTCATTTTGCAAGCTGAAACTTGCCTATTTCAAGGTCCCAAACTACTGGAAGTTTGTGCAAGAGTTCCCAACAACCGTGACAGGCAAAATTCAGAAATTCAAGATGCGAGAGATCAGCATCGAAGAACTGGGACTACAAGACGTCGCAAATATCCAAACTGCCTAGGACCATTCGATGGGGATCTGGGCGATGCGAATGTCATCGTATCAGATCGAGTGTTAACCATGCTATCCACGGCGCAATCATGATGCGCCGCGGAAAGCAGCTGTGCTAACAAAATTACTGATTGGTAACGGGACGGGTCGGCGGGATCGTAGTTGCAGGACGAGGGGACGCAGAGGGATTCGCGTTGCTGGATGCGCCGGGTGCTCCCAATTGATTTCCTTGTTGAGACTTGCTGTCGACGAGGCTCCAACGTTTTCCATTGAGGCCGATCGTTGCGTTCCATTTGAGATCAGGTAACAGGAGGATCGAAGCGACGCTGGAACCGTTGATTTTCGCGCTGCCCCATTCCGTGTCGACGGCCAACACTTTGAGGTCGGTGGCACCGGTAATCGAATCACCATTTTTCATGATGATGGTGGTTGAGGTATCTTCGGCGGTCGCCAACTTTACGCCTGCGACTTCAGCCAACGGCACGCTTGCTTCTCCGAAAGCGGTGCGAATCGGCATCAATGTTACTTCCGTCAAAGTGCCGGTGATCTTTTGTCCGCCCACCAAGTCCACGGTGACCGTAATCGGCCCCATTTTTTGAACCGATGCAGCCGGAACAGCAGTAGCAACCGCTTCCTTTTCTTGAGCAAAACTAACCGAAGAAACCACGCCAGCCAAGACGGCGGCACAAACGGAAATTCGAGACATCTTCATTGCTGTAGAACCTGAGCGTTTTGAGGGGAACTTGAATAGCTTTCAGGCCGATTTTGGCCGTTTCTCACTCGACTCATGCTAGTTGAGCCCTGTAGCCGAGCAAGCGCCCAAGCCAAAAGCATACGAGCTAACGCGGTGACTCCGCCTACGACTGGTACAATCCGCACAAATCGACGCCAAACTGTTCAATTTCTGCGTCACATATTGGCTTTGTGCGTCGATTTGACCCCTTCGGTTTCTAGAGAATTATGAGACAATTTGGCGGTTGAGTTCTCGCCCCCAGAGCGGTTAGCACTTGTAAACCCCTCGGCGCCTTACCGTAATTATCGATGTCTTCCATTCCTACCAAACCAGCTCACTGCGTTTTGCTCTTTTTGCTTGCCATGGCCCTCAGTGGTTGTTCGCGCCAGCCAGCAGAGTACCGCCCTAATTTGCTTTTCGTGGCTAGCCAGTCTGAGGATGACAGCCCGAGTGTGGTTAATCGGTACGGGGAAACGGCCGCTGAACTAGTGGCCGAGCTGCTGGGAGATGCCGATTCCCCCAGTTGGCCAACCGACCTGCCGATGGTTTTGGATTTTGACAAGGCCGTACGTTCCGCGGGACCAGTGGGGCGCAACGCGGACAA
>CAIXME010000463.1 GCA_903920425.1 uncultured Pirellula sp.
GCGTTTGCGTGTCGGGTTTGCTCCGAATCGCTCAAGTATAGAGAAGCTGTTGGACGAGGACGCTAATTGATTTCACGCGGAATCAATTTCTTTTGGCGCATGGATGTGCTCGGTCTGACCTCAACCGGAACCAGCGTAACAGCTGCGTCACAACGTCCAATGCTTACAAACATATTGCAAAAACCGCTCGGTGCTGCGGCTGTCTTGGCTACCGCGGTAGGCGGCCCGTACGCCGCTTTCGAAACCGAATTGGGAACGACGCTCCGCCGCGCCCTCATTAGCGCTAGCAGCACCGCCACAAGCGGCAACTCGCGTGATGATGTGCTACCTAATTCGACCGACCCGTACTCTCTGATCGCATCCAATCGCGCATCGAACATGTCCGGCTGGAACACGCAGGGGAGCATTGGAGTCGCTGATGGTTCCGTGGTGTCGCCCTCGACTGTGAACGGCAATATGTCTGGGCAGGGGGGCAGCAGCTGGAGTACGAATGCGCAAGGGCAATTAGTCTCAACGGTATACGGTCCAGCGACCGTCGTACCGATTGGTACCAATGGCATACCCAATGCGGTTGGTTATCCCGCCATCCCGAATGCGGCACCACCTGCTGTGTCCAGCTATTACAGTCCGGCACAGCCGCTTCCTCCGCCAACGTTGGAAACGCGGAATGGTCCTTCTTCGCTGATTCCAGGAAATACCGACCGGCTTTGGGACTATACCTTGGGAACACCGACCTTGCCTCAATTGCAGCAGCAATCCAATGTCTCGGTTGGAGGCGGTGCCGTGCATGATTTGCGAGAGGTACTGCGATTCGATATCACGCCTGGCTGGTTACCGCAACGGTTTGCGAGGGTAACGACCGTGACCTCGAATGTGCAAATGGACGGGTTGCGAGTCCCGTTGATTACCGGAACTCAGCCAAATGATATTGCCGGTACCTTGACCTATTTTTTTGATGCATCCCAGGCACTCAAGCGTATCGATTTGCATGGGTTGACGGGCGATCCCAAGCCACTGGCCGATCTCATGGTTCAATACTATCAACTCAAGCCGGAGCAAAGCCTGGGCGGGCAATTGTTCACCGCCCGCTGGAACAATCGGGTGACCAGCGTGATGCAAATCGCTCCTGCGCCCATTATTTACGCCGGTGCTGATCATTCCAAGTACATTATATTCCTCGAGCTCAATCAGCCTTCGAATCAGTATGGTCTGAGCGAGGAAGCGAGTGAGATCTTGAAAAACTCGCAAGCAACGCAACGCTGGTAAGTTCATCAAGAGCTGACGAGAAATTCGTTGCAATGGCATCGCTTTAGATGCAACGAACTCTCATCCACCGAACTTTGGAATTGCGTGCATAGGTAATGAACGTGCTGAAATACCTCAAAATCATTGCTGGTCCGATTGTGGGGCTGCTGCTTTATTGGCTGTTAGGTACGTTCAGTGATACGCCGAGTCCAGCCAAATACGTCGCCATGCTCGGTGGTTGGATGGCCGTGTGGTGGATTCTCGAGTCGGTGCCGATCGAGCTGACTGGTTTGCTGCCCATGATCCTGGTCCCGTTTGCTGGGATATATCCAACGGATGCCATGGGTAGGGCTTGTGCCCCCTATGCGGACAAGTCTGTTTTCTTCTTTCTAGGTGGCTTCGCGCTGGGGATTGCAGTCGAGAAAACTGAGCTTCACCGTCGCGGCGCTTTGATCTTGCTCACGTTCGCTGGCACCAAGGCGGCATTTGTTGTCGGTGCATTCATGTTCTGCACCGCTGCTATTAGCATGTGGGTCAACAATACCGCGACGACCATGTTGATGTTGCCGCTTGCCATGAGTGTGATTGCAACGCAATCGGATAAGCGGTTTTCAACGAGCCTGTTAATTGGCATCGCATACGCGGCTAGCATCGGCGGCATGGGGACCTTGGTTGGGACTGCTCCCAACATTTTCTTTTCTGGATTCATGCGGACAGAAAACTTGCCGATCGACTTTGGGAAATGGATGCTGTTGGCCGTTCCTCTCGTAGTGGTACTGCTCGGGGGATGTTGGGTCTGGCTCGTCTTTGTACTGTGGCCGATGAAGGGGTTGGCAGTGACTGTCCCCGAGGAGTGGATCGCTGAAATTCAAGCAAATAAAAGGCTGAATGAAGCACAGCGTTGGACACTCTGCATCTTTGCAACGGCGGCGTTTTTGTGGTTGGTTCATGATCCGGCATCCAAGTGGTTCGGCGGTACGACCGTAGGGAATTATCTCCTTTTGGTCGAAGATGCCTGGATCGCCATGCTCGGTATGTTTGCCCTGCTCATATTTCCATTGAAAAACCCGGTGCTTCAATGGAGCGATATCGACAAATTGCCCTGGGGCATTTTGTTGCTGCTAGGTGGCGGACTTAGCTTGGCCAAAGCGATTGGAGACTCCAAGCTCGATCAGACGATTGCGTCTGGGGCGCATCAACTGTCGTGGATGCC
>CAIXME010000464.1 GCA_903920425.1 uncultured Pirellula sp.
GATCTACGGCAGGGCAATGGTTTAGGAATAGGCCCTTGGTCGTCGATAATCTACTGGAGTACGTAGAGCGGAGCCGGGCCGAGGGAGTGCAAGTGCTAGCCGCTGCCGCGGATGGGACCTGTTTTTGGGAATGTGACCTCAAAATACCAACGATGTTCCTGTTGGGGAACGAAGGAAGCGGATTGAGCAGGGAATTGCGTTCCGTCGCCACCAAAGCGATCGCGATCCCTATGGCGCCTAACGTGGAGTCCCTCAACGTGGCAATCTCGGGAGCTTTGCTCGTTTACGAGTCGCAGAGGCAGAGGACCGCTCGTTAAAGGGCATTTTTTACGCTGTAAAGGGCTCTTTTTCTATTTTTCGCATCAATTATTGCGAAAAACGGCTTTGCTTGTACGACCTGTGCTCAATAATGCAGCGAGAGCATGCCAGGGCTATCCGTTCCAAGTTTTCATTGATGAAGCTTGGCCCGCGGTTTCATCCACTTTTTAGATCAATTGAAACGAATGCATCGTCAAAATTCCGACTCGAGGACCGGCGACCAAATGCGGGAAGTACTGCGTGGGATGCTGTCCGAACTTTCCGTGCAACTGGATGTTCCCACGGAAAGTTCCAAGATCGCGAGATCGCTGAATGATGCGTTGCACGATGTGCAACCCGAATCGCAGGACGCGACCACCGTTGGGATCATGAAAGCGGCGCAGAGCATTGGCATCCGGTTAGCGCCGATGGACGTACAAGCTGGAGACATTTGGCAGTTGTTACTGGATCAGTTCCCGGTGGCGATTATCGATCGCCAGTCGCTCAATCCGACAACTTGGGTGCTATCCAATGTTGCTCTCCGGCATTGCGAAGTGAGCAAGATTGATTCGCGAGGTCGAACATCGGAGACGTTTTCCAAAAGTCAGATTGCATCGGTTTTGGGCGGCATCGCCTCTCCTATCTTGTTCGTAGCTCAACCAACGTTGGTTTGCGATACCATTTCGACCCATAACGCTGCCCTGCATTCGAATATCTCTCGAGTTGAGGACGGGCATCATGGTGGAGATCATGGCGATCACCACGAACATATTTCGCCACAACGCCGCATGCTTCGGTTTTTGAAATTTGAAAAGCGAGACATTTGGTCGTTAGTGATATTTGGCTTTGTCGTGGGTGTTCTCGACTTGGCAACACCTCTCGCCGTTGAACAGATGGTGACGACGATTGGATTCGCGAGCTTAACACAGCCGTTGATCTGGTTAGCGGTATTGCTCTTTGGAATCTTGACGTTGTCCGCCGTGATCAAAGGATTGCAGTTCTTTATCATCGAAATCTTGCAACGACGCATTTTTGTGAGAGTGGTAGGAGATCTCGCAGAAAGATTGCCACGCTTGGAGCGGACCGCGATGGATGGAATCCACGGTCCCGAAATGGCCAATCGTTTCTTCGATGTCATGACGATACAGAAAGCAACGGCGGCGTTGCTGATCGAAGGTTTGTCGTTGGCCATCCAAACGATAACGGGTTTGTTGCTTTTGGCTTTATACAGTCCCTATTTGCTTGCTTACGATATTGCCTTGGTGATGTCGATGACGGGTATGCTCTACATCTTCGGGCGCAATGCCGTTCGGACTGCGATTGAGGAATCGTTGATCAAGTATCGCGTGGCACACTGGCTTCAGGACGTTATTGGAAACCCGATCGCCTTCCAAGTTCATGGTGGAGGAGACTTGGTCGTGGATCGCGCAAACCGGCTCACGGTGGAGTATCTGGCTGCACGACGCAAGCACTTTGTAGTCTTGATGCGACAAACTCTATTTGCCTTGATGCTTTACGCCGTTTCCATATCCTCCCTTTTGTCGTTGGGTGTATGGTTGGTGCTTTCGAAGAGCCTATCGATGGGACAATTGGTCGCCAGCGTTTCGGTGGTAGCCATTGTGGTTGGTGCTTTCTCCAAGATTGGGAAGTCCCTCGAGTCGTTCTATGACCTGATGTCTGCAGTGGATAAAGTTGGCCACCTCATTGATTTACCAACATTGCCTCCTTCTCGAGCGCTCGATGCAGGAATAGGGCCTGTGCCGGTTCGCTTCCAGTCACTCAGCGTGGGCACTGGGCACGCAACTCCTGTTGCCGACCTCGAAATCGAAAGTGGCAGCCGCTTTGCGGTCCTTGGCGAAGGGGATTGTGGCAAGTCCATGTTGATGCAAACGCTGTGTGGGCTCCGTCCACCCGCTCACGGATTGGTAGAGATTGGTGGCATCGATTCTCGCGAGGTGAATCGATTTGCAGATGGTTCGATGGTTTCTTTTGCAGCTTCACCAGAAATATTTCACGGCACCTTCGTCGAAAACATTTCGCTGAATCGCTTTTCGGTTACTTCCGAGGATATTCGGGCCGCATTGCAATTGGTCGGATTGTGGGATGAAGCGTTATCGCTTGCCAACGGGCTAGAAACCATGCTGCAAAGTGGAGGCTATCCGTTGAGCAGTAGTCAATCTATCCGTTTAAGTTTGGCGAGGGCCATCGCGACACGGCCTCGATTGCTTCTGATCGATGGGATCCTAGACCAACTCCCACCACAAATGCGATCGGACATTTGGAAGCGTTTGAGCGATCGCAAGCAACCTTGGACGATCATCATCACCTCCCACGTTCCGGAAATATACGAATCCTGCGATGCCAGGTACGATCTTTCCATGTCCTCCAATCATCATTAAACGATTCCATTCACCGGAATAACTGAATACAAAAGCCATAATGACAGCGACTCTCGAATCCAAGAACAGCGACGAAGCAACCAATGACCCTGGGCATGCGAAGGCATCTGTGATCGGACGCCGCATGGTTCGGTTGGTTCCAACGGAGAGCATGGGGGAACGATTTCCTGCGATGCACTTAGTCCGCTCGCATTGGTTTACGAGGTTCCTCTCGAAAGTGATGTTCTTCATGCTCTGCGGTCTCATCTTGGCCGCAATCTTTTTGCCCTGGCAACAAACCTCCAAATGCGAAGGAGAAGTTGTGGCGAGGCTCCCACAATTGCGCAGACAAGTAGTCGAGAGCAGCGCAAAGGGCATCATCAACTATATCAAACCAGAGTTGAGAGAGGGTTCTTTGGTCACGCAGGGAGAAGTGATCATGGAACTCTCCACGTTTTCCAAGGATCAACTTGAGCTAACGCGACAACAAGAACGCGCCCTCATGGGGAAATTGGAGATCTCCACACGCATCCTCGAAAACAGCAGAGCGCAAGTCATCACAGAAAAAGAGAACATTCAACGAATGTTGGAATCCGCGGATGCGGACGTTAAATCGGCCCATGCGAAATGGAAGCAGGCCGAAGCAGAGATCGAAGCACAGAAAAGGAATTACGACCAAGCTAAACGGGACCTTGAAGTTGCAGAAAAACTGAAAGGGGATGCTGTAGCCATGATCGATTACCAACGCGCCCTCAACAAAGAGGGAAGCGAAGAGCAAAAGCTGATCAAGTCGCACGAAGCCGAAGATGAAGCCTTTCAAAACAAAGTTAGTAAAGAAAGGATGCTGGATAGCAAAAGAAAAGAAGCGGAAACCAAAATCATCGAACTCGATCAGAAAGTAGCCAAAGCTCAGAGCGATATCCAAACGAGCGAAAAAGAATTGCAAGAGCTTCGAGTGAAGCTTGGTGAGTTAGAACGTCTCAAAATTGTTAGCCCTAGCAGCGGTCGCATTCAAGCGATCCTCGGGCAAGTCGGTACGAACACCGTCAAGGAAGGGGACAAGCTCTTCGAAGTCATTCCCGACACGACCGACCTTGCTGTCGAACTGAATGTTAACGGTTTGGATCTTCCGTTGCTCAGCGTAGGTGACACGGTTCGCTTGCAATTCGATGGATGGCCAGCAATTCAATTTGTGGGCTGGCCAAGTGTCGCCGTCGGTACCTTTGGAGGCAAAATAATTGCTATCAATCCATCCGATGATGTTAAAGGCAATTTTAAGATCATTGTTGGTCCAGATCCGAATGATCCACAGCAAGAAAAGTGGCCTGATAGCCGATATTTAAGGCAGGGTGTGCGTGCCAGAGCATGGGTCATTTTAAAAACAGTGCCGTTAGGCTTCGAAATATGGCGTCAACTAAACGGATTCCCGGCAAGCAAAGCGGATCCAGACGAAGAAAAATCCAAGAGCCCAAAGCTACCCAAGTTCAAATAGCTTTCGCCGCTTGGGTGATGACCGCATTCTTCCCCGGTGTGGTTGCTGTCGGACTGGGGCAGCAACCGCCATCGATCTCGCCTCCAACGTCTGACATTCAGGAACCCCAACCGCTTTCGGTCGAAGACCTAGAGAAGCGACGTCAGGAACGTAACAAAGCGGAACGCGAAAAGCAGCCAAGCGGAAGCAATGGGAGTGGTTTGCAGTTACGGCAAACCATTCGCGAGTCCAACACGCCAGATTCGAGGACGCCTCGCGATCTCGCAACAGATTCGGTCGCCCCCAACCCTCTCAATTCTTCCGGCACAGTACAAGAAGCGAAACCGACGTTAGGCACCGACGCTAGCGTCTCCACTGAGCCTAGCTTGCAATTGACCGATGTGATTGCATCTACGTATCGCGCGTTTCCGTTGCTTGAGATCGCGCGTTTGCAGGCCGGTGTCGCCAGTGGCCAACAAACTTCAGCAATGGGTGCGTATGATGTCAAGCTGGAATACTATTCCTTGAACCAGCCTGTAGGCTTTTACGAAACGTATCGTCAGGGGCTCGGTGTTGCCAGACAGCTATGGTGGGGCGGATATGCTAGCGCGGGGTATCGCGTAGGTCGTGGTGAATTTGAACCTTGGTACAAAGAGCGAGAAACCAACGAAGGGGGCGAATTCAAAGTCGCCTTGATTCAACCTCTGCTACAAGGCCGA
>CAIXME010000465.1 GCA_903920425.1 uncultured Pirellula sp.
AGTAACTCCACGCAGTTAGACGCGATTGTTGGCTCGCACAAAAACGCCAAGTAAAACACAAGACATTCTGTTCTTTGCGGCTTTGCGTCTTTGCGCGAAAATAGACGCGCTGCGTTTCTATGTCCTGGACCCCTTATGTGCGCAAGGAATATGTAGGATGAGGAAGTAAAAAATCAGTAACCATTGGATCGCGCCAAGGCGCCAAGACGCCAAGTAAAACCAAAACAGGCTGTTCTTTGCGTCTTTGCGAGAAAAAAGTCGTCCTGCGATTCGTTCCACTTCATCATCGATTCGTGCAACGAACAAAAGATGCTTAGCCGTTAAAAAATTTCAACGATTCTAGAATTCGTCGATCACTTCGGCCCCATCGCGAGTTCCCAATGCTCGCCAAGTTTCTATCGCGATCGAGGATGCTACACCGCGCACCGAGCCGTCCATCAGAACTACATTCACGAGGCCTGTGTGGTGACTGCGAGACGTGATAATGCCGTAAGTTGGATCGGTTTGGCTGCGACCTTCACGGTTGCTGGTGACATCGATATCGTAGACGACGCCAGACACGATGTGCGGGACTTTTGTATTTGGAGCAAATGTCGTTGTGAAGCCGGTATGAATGGCTCGGCCACAAACCCATTCGGTATGTCCGCTGTTGATCGACCACGCTCCACCCGTGTATCCAGAAGAGACCAACGCAGCGTTGGCCGGTGAAGTCGATGGTATGCCAACATGATCATGAAATCTTGGTGTATAAGTTTTTACCTCGGAAAGGCCAAGCGTATTGCTTAACCCATCGATGAATCCAGATACCTTGTTGCTGCGATTGGGGCCAAACGCACCGCCGCCATCGGCTCGATTCGAAGGGTTGTAAATGAGATAGCTACCTACATTCAAGCAGTAGTTGATCGGGTAGTGTTCTGGATTTCCGTTTGCATCAAGCCTCGCTTGATCGTTGGGTTCGCTAGGACAAAGGTAAACAGGAACACGTAACGTTGCGACTCCGTTGGGTGGGAAATTCGCTTTGTTCGTTCCGTTGTGGTAGCCGACGTTGTAGTCGATTCGCGAATGAACGTTACCACCTTCAAGGTAAGGAAGCAAAAAGGCGTGCGCTGACCAAGGCTGGCTGGCCGAACCACCTATCGAAACCGTCGATGGAGGAAAGGTCTTCAATGCACTTTCGTAATTTTGCAGCGCCAAACCAATCTGCTTTAGATTGTTCGAACAGCTCATTCGCCGAGCCGCTTCCCTCGCTGCTTGAACGGCAGGTAGAAGTAACCCGACGAGGATGCCGATGATGGCAATTACCACCAAAAGTTCGACAAGGGTAAACGCCAATCGACTAGAACGAGATGGATTCTTGGTCACCTTCAGATACTCCAGATTTAGCCGCCAGTGAAAATCTTGGCTTGCCCTACATAGAGCAACCCGCTTTCCTTTGGCTGGCTAAGTCGGTGTCAAAGAGTTCGCGCTTTGGCGAACGTACCGCTTGGCTGGCTAATCGGTTTTAAAGAGTCTCAATCGCAACGCAACGCGGCGTGCATGTTGAGACTCAGTCTCAGTATAGGCGTCGAGGCCGCAATTTCAAGGGCAGATACAAGCCAATCCGTTTTTCCTTGGTAGCTCGGTGGCCCGTTGCAGAGCAAATTGGATCGCGCAAAGTCGCCAAGACGCAAAGTAAAACCAAGACAGGCAGTTCTTTGCGGCTTTGCGTCTTTGCGCGAAAATCGACACCCTGCTCTGCGTTCGCTGGTGTACCGGCTTTAGCCGGCCGGGCTGCCAGGGCCGGCTGAAGCCGGTACACCAACTTTACGGTAGGAAGCCCGCACTACTTGCCTCGTGGGCTGAATTGACTCATGTGTGCCGGGTGCTCACGGCGCGCATATGCGCAAACCCTAGTGGTTTTCGCAAATTGCTGATTGGCACGCGCTTCGCATTGAATCGTAGTGTGAGTTCTGGGCTCGGTTGCCCGAATTCATTTTGATCGATTGACGAGACACGTCATCTATTTCCCTGAAAGAACGCGAGAGGCGAACGAATGATTCACGAAGTTAGCGGAGATATCTTGTTGTCTGGAGCACAAGCGATTGCGCACGGAGTTGCTCCGAATGATCACTTTGATTCCGGTTTGGCGTTAGCCCTGCGTGAAAAATGGCCTTCGATGGCCAAAGACTTTCGACACTACGCGCACCAAACGCACCCCAAGGGTGGTGAACTCTGGATGTGGGGCGGCACCGATGGTGCTCGCATATTCAATCTAATGACTCAAGAGGGTGAGCATGCACATGGTTCGAGACCTGGAAAAGCAACGTTGGCGAATGTAAACCATAGCCTCAAAAGATTGCGACATGCCGTCGAGAAAGAAAACATCTCTAGTGTTGCTCTCCCAGCCTTGGCCACGGGCGTTGGTGGCTTGAAATGGTCTGACGTAAAGCCATTGATTGAGCAAAATCTAGGTGATCTCAACATTCCAGTCTACGTGTATTCCACTTACCACGCGGGCGTAAAGGCCACTGAATCCCTTTAATGCTCGCGTCTCCTGGGCGAGGTAAACAACCTTTTACAACGTAACACTTCCGCGAAGAGCTGCGAAATCATGAAGAACAAACTCATGGGCCTGTTGAACTGGCACACGATGGGCTGGCTCGGAATCTTCGGGCTAGCGATTGGGATCGTATTGATCTTCGTGCGAAAGCTCGTGGGGGTGGAATAGCCATCCAGCGAGCAAATGATCCATTCTCTCCACTCATTAGTCATCGAAGGAACATCATGCGAGTCATATTAGCCACAGACGGATCCGAAAGTGCTATGCAAGCGGCCGCTTTTCTGGCTCACCTGCCGCATACAGAAAAGCTGGAACTGCTCGTGCAATTTGTGAGTAACGTGCAAGGCTTGCACAGCACGATCAATGAAGGTGAACTGGTCAAACGCATCGAGCAAGGGGACCGCGAACGTGCGAATGAAATCCTGCGACAGCTCGAGCTAATTTTCGAAGGTGCAAATACGAGCTTAGAACTCGTGTTTTCTGTGGGGAACGTGGGCACCTCGATTGTTAATTTGGCCGAGCAACGCCAAGCTGATTTGATCGTATTGGGCGCGATCGGACACACCCTATTCGAGCGATTGCTTGGCAGCATCAGCGATTTCGTCGCGACCCATGCTCGCTGTTCGGTACTCGTTGTCCGCCCAAGCGACACGACTAACAAATTGCCGATGCAGGTTTGCGTTGCTGTCGACGACTCCAAACCCAGCGCCTTTGCTGTTTCGCAATTGGGACTGTTTGGATGGGGAAAGAATACGTGCTTCTCCGCATTGAACATCGTAAACATTCCTGTGATGTATTCAGAGGTTCCGTACGAATTCAATGTCGCAGAGGTGAACAAGTCGATGAGGCCGATTGTCGAACGTCTAGCGAAACCGCTAGAGCAGTTGTCTCCCAACGTAGAAACGCACGTCATTGACTGGAACCATATCGGAGATGGCATCGTCCAGTTCGCCAACAAAGCCAAAAGTGACTTGATCGTCATGGGTGATACCGGCAGCGGGCTACTTGGACGGTTCTTCCTCGGAAGCACGTCGCGCTATGTTCTGCGACATTCCCATTGTTCTGTTTGGATCGCAAGGCAAGGCGAAGACGTGAAGTAAACCTAGAGCCATGGTCGCCAATGGAAACGGGATACTATTGCTCGAGGTCTCGATCGCGGACGCCGAGCAAGTAAAGAACCGAATCCAATCCCATCGTCGAAACCCGGTGTTCTGCTGATTGTCGCACGACCGGCTTTGCGTGAAATGCAATACCGAGTCCTGCACGAGCGAGCATAGGCAAATCGTTTGCACCATCACCGATCGCAATGGTCTGCTTTCGATCAACCCCTTCGTCATTTGCCAGTTGTTCAAGCAATGTTGCCTTGCGCTGCGCATTGACAATGGGCCCGATTACGCGTCCGGTGAGTTTTCCATCCACAATCTCAAGCTCATTGGCGTACACATGATCGATCGCCAAACGCTGTTGGAGATACTTGCCAAAGTAAGTGAATCCGCCTGACAGGATCGCCGTTCGATAACCGAATCGGCGCAGGGTACTGAGCAACCGTTCAGCACCTTCGTTGAGTTCGAGTCTGGCCGCGATCTTGGGTAAAACGCTTTCGGGTAAACCAGCGAGGGACTGAACGCGCTGCCGCAATGACTCGTCAAAGTCCATTTCGCCTCGCATTGCCGCTTCTGTGATCGCGCTTACCGCTTCACCGACACCCGCTTCTTTCGCTAATTCGTCGATGACTTCGGCTCGCAAGAGCGTCGAATCCATGTCCAATGCAACCACGCGGCGGTTTCGACGAAATGCATCATCGCGTTGCCAAGCGAGATCAAGGCTCAGTTGACTCGAAAGCTCCAATAGGCTCGCTTTGAGTTGCACTGAATCGCGAGGTTCTCCACGCAACGCAAACTCAACGCAAGCTCGAGTTAATTGGCCTGTGGAGTTTCGCGGCGGTCTGCCAGACAATCGAGTGATGACGGCAATGTTGAGGCCTTGATCAGCAAGCATGCTGCTGACCGCATGGAACTGTTCGGCGGTGACCGCCCGGGACAAAAGCGTCAAAATGAAACGGGACTTTCCTTGCCGATCAACCCACGCATCGTATTCGTCATCCGCAATTCGTTTAGGATTGCATTTGAGATCGAGCGAGTTGCCGCAAGCATGCATTTCGGCGATGACCTGCTCCGCGGATACGTCTGCCGGAACACGAACCAGCAATCCCAATAGAAGCGATTGGTGGATGACGGCTTGGTTGACGTCGATGATGGCGACGCGAAATTTTGCCAAGCACTCTGAAATCGATGCCGTCAACCCGGGGCGATCATCCCCGGTAAATCGAAACAAAATGAGGGAAGAAACACGTGTTTCGGCTGCTGGTATGTCTGCTGTTAGTTCCATCCAAATATATTACCGTCAAATCGAAAACGAGGCGACCTCGACTTTCTCACTCCGCGGAGTTCCTACGGACGACTTGACAGGTCGGCGGGGCTGAGCAATCAGCCGGGCAGGATTCGTGGTCAGGTTTTTTTGTGAAATTTCTGTGACAAATCCTCTTCTGGATCGAATCACGGATCAGACAACCCCAACCGCCCCTCCCTAGCACCGTGGATCCGAACCATGGATCAGAACATTCAAGATGACGACTCCGCGCCCGCCAACGCCAATCGAAAACCGGTCAGCCGATCATGGATTGCTACAGCAGCAATTCATGCATTTGTTTGACGACTCCAGGCGCATCGTGTTCAAGATTTGCTGGGCTTATACCAGAACGGAACATGATCGCGATGATCTCTATCAAGAGATCGTAGGTCAATTGTGGGCCTCGTTTGGCAGGTACGACCGGTCGCGGAAATTTTCCACTTGGATGTGTCGAATTGCATTGAACGTTGCCATCGATTCCGTTCGCCGGAGGAAAAGCAAAGTTGCCCAAACATCGAGTTTAGAAGAATCGGCAGAGCCGACCATCGAACCGGATACCGTCAAGATTTCGCAGAGCGAGATTCTCCGTGAACTGCTGGAGCAGCAAGACGACGCGGATAAAGCACTGCTTCTGTTGTATCTCGATGGGAATTCCTATCGCGATATTTCCGAAGTGCTTGGAATCTCCGAGTCCAACGTAGGTACTCGTATCAACCGGTTGAAGCAAGCACTAAGAGAATCCGTCAACAATTCGTAGCCGACCCACAATGAAAAAGGAATGGAAACATATGAACCTAGAACAGCTACACGAACAATGGCGACAATTGGATGCCAAGATCGATCGGGCCTTGGAACTGGATCTCGAGATTTTGAGGGCCGCCAATGTTCCGCCAATTCGACAACGGATTCATAGGTGGGCATTTTGGCCGTCTTTGGACATCTTGTTTGCAGCATTCGTATTGGTCTTTTTCGGGAACTTTGCGTTCAACCATGTCCATGAACTGGCAATGCTGCTGCCTGCGATGCTCGTAATGGGCGCTGGAATCCTACTGATTCTGACGTCTGTTTTGCAGTTGAAGACTGTTTTTGGCATCGACTGGGATGGTCCCATTTTTCAAATGCAGAGTGAAATGGAGAAGCTGCATATCGCAAAAATACGCCAGTTCAAATGGGTCATTTTGTGTGCCCCACTTGTCGGCTTTTGTGCTCTCCTGGTGGTGCTGCAGTCGATTTTGGATTACTTGCCTCAGAAGATCTCCATCTTGGATAAAATTGACTCCACTTGGCTTTTGGCCAATGCGATTTTTGGCGTTCTGTTCGTTCCGGTTGCGTATGGAATTGCTCTGTTTATGGCTCGCAACTTTGGACATCGGACTTGGTGGCAGAGAACGCTGGACGACATTTCTGGCCGGACGATTCACGCCGCGAGGCGCGACCTGCGTCGATGGAGAGAGGTAGGGGATTTATCCGCTACCCCCGGCGACTAGCCGTTCCCCGGGCATCGCAGTCATGGATGTGGCAGTTTGGATCAGGTTGTCACTATTAATAATTCGATTGCAATCTACAATGCAATCGTGTTGTCGAAACCCAATGTGTAACCAACTTAAAGTTTCAAATTATGAGTGACAATTTGTCCTCCGCGAGGCCAGCGCCCGAGCTGCTGGCACCGGCAGGAAACTGGGAATGTATTCACGCTGCCATCGAGAACGGAGCTGACGCCGTATACTTTGGCCTTGATGCAGGTTTTAACGCGCGAGCTCGGGCTGTTAACTTTTCACTGCAGGATCTTCCTGATCTGATGCAGTTGCTGCATAGACGCGGATTGGTCGGTTATGTCACACTCAACACGCTCATATTTACCGACGAGCTGAAGCAATTTGAAAAGCACGTTGCGCAGTTGGCGGAGGCTGGCGTTGATGCAGTGCTTGTTCAAGATCTCGGTGCAGTTCGATTGATCCGAGAGATCTGCCCGCAACTGAGTGTGCACGCGAGCACCCAAATGACCATGGTTTCGGCGGAAACCATTCAAGCGATTGAATCGCTCGGGGTGGAACGCGTTGTTTTGGCCCGCGAGCTCTCGATTGCAGAGATTCGAAAAATCACGGCTGCGACGACCATGCCGGTTGAGACGTTCGTCCATGGAGCTCTTTGTGTAGCCTACAGCGGTCAATGCTTGACCAGCGAGTCGCTTGGTGGACGAAGTGCCAACCGTGGTCAATGCGCTCAAGCATGTCGGCTAAATTACGATCTGATCTGCGATGGAGTTCATCGCGATCTGGGGGACAATCGCTATTTGCTTTCGCCACAAGATCTTGCTGCATACGAGCATATTCCGGACCTCATCGGCGCAGGGGTTTGTTCATTGAAAATCGAGGGGCGATTGAAAACCCCGGAATACGTTGCGAACATCGTTAGTAACTATCGCAAAGCGATCGATGCTGCCATGCTGGGCAATCCACTCCAGTGGACGTCCGAGACCAAACGCGAAATGGAGATGAGTTTTTCGCGTGGCTTTACGCCAGGTTGGTTGGAAGGTTGCGATCACAAACGTCTGGTTCCAGGGACAAGCAGTGCCAAAAAAGGCGTTTGCGTTGGCAAGGTCTTAGGACTGCGTGGTGAACGCCTAACGGTCGAACTCGATGCCCCTTTGATCAAAGGAGATGGAGTCGTATTGCAAGGGGACCGTGTCGCTGGGAAAGAGATAGGCGGGCGGATATTTCAAGTCTACCAGAATGGCAAATCGATCGACACGCCGGCGGTTGGACGCGTTGAATTGGCGTTTCAAAACGGTCTACTTAGGAACGTGCAGGTCGAGCCAGGGCAAGCGGTTTGGCAAACAGATTCTCCGCAATTGACCAAGCGATTGAAGGCGAGTTTTGCATCGGAAAACTATTCGAGAAAGCAGCAGATTGATCTTGAGTTCGTTGTGAGCGTGGGAGCTCCGGTGCATGTGACTGTTCGGTGGATGCAAGGGACCGAATCGCGGTCTTTTGTTCTTGAGACCGAGCATCAATGCGAGGAAGCACGAAAGCACGCTACCACCCTCGAGGATTTGCGACAGCAATTTTCCAGGCTCGGCAATACCCCTTTTGAATTGAGGGGGCTGACCGCGAACATTGCTGGGAAACCGATGGTACCTCTTAGCGTGCTTGGCGATCTCAGGAAGCGGCTGGTTGCGAATCTGGAAGCAGCACGCATCGAGAGACCCATTCGGACGATTGCATCTGCTGGAGTAGCGACGCGAATGCTGGGCGATATCACCGACGGGGCTAGTGTCCTGGAGCTGGATGATGAAACGCAATCCCAACCGGCCGACTCGCGTTCGACATGCATGCGAGTGCTCGTTCGCTCCATGAATCAATTGGAGCAAGTGCTTTCTTTAGGTCAGAAATGGGTGTATGCCGATTTTCACGACATCCGCGAGTATCGCGCAGCGGTTGCAGCGGCTCACGCGGTAGGTGCAGAGATTTTCATCGCAACGCTACGGATTCAAAAGCCTGGTGAACAAGGTTTATTCAAAGCGTTGGCCAAGCACGGTGCAGATGGTTGGCTAGTCAGAAATTTGGCCGCTTTGGATTATGCTCGCGATCATGGCATCCCTGCCGTGGGTGATTTTTCTTTGAACGTAACCAACCCATTGACCGCACAGTGGTTGAGGCAACGTGGGCTGAAGCGTTTGACCGCGTCATATGATTTGAACCGGGACCAGCTGAGTGAGCTTGTTCAATGCATGCCACGAGAGTGGCTTGAAATCGTGGTACATCAACACATGCCTATGTTCCATATGGAGCATTGTGTGTTCTGTACCGTCCTCTCGCCCGGTACCAACAAGTCCAATTGTGGTCGTCCATGCGATACGCATGATGTCAAGCTGCGAGATCGTTTGGGAGTTGAGCATGTGCTGCATGCGGACATCGGTTGCCGCAACACGCTATACAATGGACATGCGCAAAGTGGAGCGGAAGCGGTGCCGCGATTGCTGCGCATGGGAATGACACAGTTCCGCATCGAATTGCTCCGAGATGCCCCAATCCAAGAAACCACGCGTTTGGTTGGCTTGTACCGCGATTTGCTCGAAGGCAAAATCGACGGTTCCACGGTTTGGAAATCCCTTCAAGCTGAAAATCGAGTGGGAGTGACACGAGGTACTTTGGAGCATCCTCGTAATCCTCTCGCAATCCTATAGGATGTGTAATCCCTGGTGCGTGATTTCCAGTTCCATTTCTCTAGACAGTTCAAGTAAAGTCAATTGAATACCACTGACCAATTTGCAAAACTTCGTGAAGTTGCGGACGATCAAGGGCCTGCTGCAGCCGCTTTGATGTTGGCCGAGCAAATGCGACGCGAGAAACGCTATTCGGAGCTGTTCGAAGCCCTCAAAATGCAGCACCGAGTTGAGCTTGGGCTACCCGCTGTACAAATTGAGAGCGAGGGAGAGGAAGGTTCTGAGGGGGAGAGTTCCGTACCCCCGGAGTTGCAGGACCAGTTGGACAAACGACTGATTGAGGCATGCCGCGAGGTGGGCACGGAGTTGTTAAAGCAAGGCCGTCTGCAAGAGGGGTGGATGTACATGCGTGCGGTCGGTGATCGCCAAGCAACGGCCGATGCGATGCGGGATTTGGAGGTTACTCACGAGAACCTCGACTCGATTCTCGGGCTGTTGGTGCACGAGGCGATCGATATCGGGCGAGGAACCAAATTATCGCTAGAAATGCGTGGTACTTGCAATACGATCACGATGCTAGACACCGTAGTCTCCATGCGAGGCAGAAGCGATCAACAGGCAGCTGTCGGCGTGTTGGTGGAACATGTTCATGGAGAATTGTTGGCGAGCTTGAAATCGGACGTTATCCGCCGCGAAAAGTTGGATTCGTCTAGCGATGTGCATTCCAACAATTCCATCGAGTCGATCCTATCCACTCGCCCAGCGTTATTGCGGGATGGGACATACCACTTGGATACCACACATTTGGCTTCGACTGTGCGATTCGCCCGCATACTCGATGACGTCCATCAATTGAGATTGGCGGTTGATCTTGCACAGTACGGTCGGCAGCTTCACTCGCAATACCAATACGCCAGCGAAGAGCCGTTCGCAGATCTGTATCCCATGTCTTTGGCCATGTTTCGAGCGTTGCTAGGCGAGCATGTCGATGCGGCTCTCAAGCTGTTCCTGCAAAAGGCGGAGTCGCTGGATCCGCAAGAGCACGGCACGGTGGGGATCGAAACGTACGCGGATCTTTTGACACGAGTCGGGCGTCCAGGCGAAGCGATGCAGTTTTTGATAAAACGCATGCCGCGTGGAATGCGGCCTTTTGGTATCGCACCGTCATTGATCGAGTTGGCGGAGTCCTCTGGGCAGTATGAACTCATGTTGAACCATGCTGAAGAGCGTCGTGATTTGGTTGGTTTTGCGGCTGCTTTACTACAATCCAAAACGTCAAAGAAAATCAGCAACCAGGTGTAGAGCGATTACCAATGCCGAAGAACGTACTGCTGGTAGAGGATGATCCAAGCCTTGCAAATGCAATCGTAGAAGGCTTGTATGACAACGGGATCAAAGTAGAGCTTGTATCCAGTGTCTTGCCCGCCATCCAGCTGATTCGCGAGAAAAGACCCGACGCCGTTATTCTTGACTTGATGCTCTCAGACGAGAGCGGGCTCGACGTCTTAAAGGCGATTCGCGCACAACGCGATCCCACGCCGGTCGTTATTTTGACCGCTTTGGGGTCACTCGAAAATCGCGTGGATGGGCTCAACGCAGGTGCGGACGACTATCTGGTGAAGCCCTTTGAAATGCCGGAGCTGGTCGCCCGTCTCATGGCGGTAACAAGACGCAACAGGCGACTTGAAGGTAGCAATCTCACATTTGGGCCATTGCTTTTAGATTTGACAACTCGGCGTGTCTTTCGGGAGGGAAAGGAACTCAAGTTGTCACCGACGGAGACGTCGTTGATCGAACTCTTTATTCGTCATGAGAATCAAGTGCTGACTCGCAAGATGTTGTGCCATCAACTTTGGGAGACAACTTGGGAGGGGGAAACCAACGTGATCGAAGTGCACATCAATCGTCTGCGCAGTAAGCTCGACAAGGGAAGTGATCGATCGTTGATTCACACGATTCGAGGACGCGGATATATGCTGTCCGAACACGAGCCAAAGAACCGTTCCAACTTGATCGATTTGGCTATGTTGGATACCGAGGAGCCAGCTGCAAACCAGCCCTCGCAAAAGACGGATAGTTCTGAGGGATGAATAAAGATTTACGCGATACGGAACGGGCTTCTGACGCTGTAATCGTTCAGGAGCGGATGAGGTATTGGGGCAAGTTTTCGTTTCGTATCCGCACGGCGGTGATTCTCACTTTCTTTATTCTTTTCACCGCTTTGGCAGTTGGCTACTCATTTCGGACGGTAGCGGCATTGCTGTTGGACAAACAAATGGACTTGGAGCTGCGCGAAGAGTCGCAAGACTTTGTCGAGCAGCTGGAGAGCCTTGCCGGACCAATCGATTCGGAGCGTGCTCAGACGTGGAATCGTCATGCGGCAACCCACGAACTGCATCATTGGTTCATACGAGTATTTGACGATAACAAAAGATTGCTATGGGAATCCATTAGCGTCCCTGAATCGATGCCTGACGCAACGGTCGACCAATGGGATTTGAGTGAGTGGGACGAATATCGATTTATCAACCGAACTTTCCAGGTACCCGCTGTTGCGGAGACTGCGTACCGGGCAGGGATTGTTCAAGTCGGCTGTTCGACACATCTTGTCGGCGACTCGTTAGCGCAATTGGATCGACTCCTTTTGTGGATTTTCCTCATTGTGGTGATCCTCGGTCCTATCATTTCTTTGATGCTCTCTGGCCAACTGCTCAATCCGCTAACCGAACTAACCAAACAAGCTGAACAGCTTTCGCTGGGGGACAAAATCCAAATGCTAGGTTTGCGAGGGAGCGGCGATGAGCTCGATAGTTTTGCTGGTACCGTAAACTCTTTGCTAAAGCGAGCGCGTTCTCAGCTACGTGCTAATGAAGATTGGATCGCAAACTCAGCCCACCAATTGCGCAGTCCTCTTGCGGCGATCACCAGCAACGTCGAAGTTGTTTTGGGGAGATTGCCTGAGGGGAAATCGGCCGACATGCTTTCGAGCGTGCTGCATGAATGCGAGTTTCTGAATAAGCTCGTTCAACAGTTGCTGTTGTTGAGCGAAGCGAACGCGGGTGGGCATCACTCGAAACTCGAGGTGATTCCATGGGATGAAATGGTGAAGCAATCGAGCGATTTTTTCGAGGCGTTGGCAAACACCAAGGATATCTCAATACACTACGAAAAACTGCAAACCGTTTTTGTGCAAGCGCAGTCGGAACACCTTCGTATTGTGTTGCACAACGTGATCGATAACGCAATCAAATACACCCAGCCCGGCGGTCGAGTCGATATCAAGCTTACGCAAAACAGCGACCAAACCTGCACGCTGACCGTTTCGGATACTGGCATTGGGATTTCGCAGTGCGATCTGGGGAAGGTTGCTGGTCGATTTTTTCGAAGCAACTCTGGACGCGATGAAGCGGTGACGCCGCGAGGGACGGGACTGGGGTTGAGTATCGTGAAAACGATCGTGGAAGGGCTCGGTGGCAAGCTCGAAATTGCAAGCGAGATAGGACGCGGGACAACTGTCTGTATCAGTTTGCCTACAAAAAAATAGCGACGTTCTACGTTGTAAATCGTATTCGGCAGAAAGTTGCTGCTGCAGAATACCTCGCAAGCTAAAGAGAGGATGGCCCTGTGTTTTGTAGGCCAACCGCTGAGGAAAGTTCGGTTCGTTACGCTTGATCATGGCCCCTGGGCAATACAACCTGACCAAGTGTCCGAATGGTGCAAGTCTGTGAATTTCCGTTGAAGGGCAGGCAGCAGCAGGCGATCCGAGGCAGTATTTGGTATAGTGATGGCTCACGGGGATCGCTTTAGGGAGCGTCCTTGGCTCGTTTGTAACCGTTTTCAAAGAACCGATGAGGGTATCTACTAGATGTTCAAGAAGTTTTTCAGCGCTATGTCCTTGATGGCCGCTTTCGCCATTTGTGCCGTTCCTGCATACGGGCAAGCCCTCAAGGCTGACGCCAAGAAGTCCAAGATTGAATTCGTTGGCAAAAAGCCAGATGGCAAGCATGCTGGTGGTTTCAAGGAGTTTTCCTCAGAAGCCAATGTCGACATGGCTACACCAAGCAACAGTACGTTGAAGATCGAGATCAAGACCGAGAGCATGTTCTCCGACGACGAAAAATTGACTTCCCACCTCAAGAATCCTGATTTCTTTGACGTCAAGAAGTACCCTACCATCAAGTTCGAATCGACAAAGGTCGAAGTGAATGGAGAAGAAGCAATCATCTACGGCAAATTGACGATGCTGGACAAAACAGTCGAAGTCAAGGTTCCTACCACCTCGGTCGTGGACGATACATCCCTCAAAGTCATGGCCGATTTCAAGATCGATCGTACCAAGTGGGGAATGGTTTATGGCAAAGGTAAAATCGAAGACGAAGTTCTAATCAGAGCAGAACTCTTCTTTGCACGATAATTGTCATCTCGATAGATTCGAGTTTTTAAATCAAGAATAACCCTTGGCTGGCCGTTGGCTGCCAAGGGTTTTTTCGTGACGTTAAATGGTTCTAGCGGAACGCATCGAGTGTTCACTTCGACGGCTAGTTTGCAAATGCGAGTCGTACGCTTGTGGAGTCGATTAGCGTAAAGGCTCCGCACCGGAAGATTCACATCTTCCGCTACGGGGAGGTGTTGGCTGTTGCGGCTCTCAAGGTAGCGGAACTCGTGAGAGTTCCGGGGAATCGCTAGTTGCAATCACCCCGTCATCCGTATCGGGAATCGCTTGGCGTAAAGGCTCCGCACCGGAAGATTCACATCTTCCGCTACGTAAATTCTCTGAGGATTCACATCTTCCGCCGCTAGCCAAAGAGAGCGTCGGAAAACTCTTCGGCATTGAACTCGGTGAGATCGTCTAGCTTCTCGCCAACGCCGATGAACTTGACTGGCAAGGAGAACTGTTCCGCAATTGGGACGATGACGCCCCCTTTCGCGGTACCATCCATTTTGGCCAACACGATGCCCGTGCAACCGGCTGCTTCAGAGAATCCTTTGGCTTGACTGATCGCGTTTTGACCAGCGGTTGCATCGAGGACGAGCAGCACTTCATGGGGGCCATCTTCGACTTGCTTTTGGATCACTCGCTTTATCTTTTCGAGTTGTTGCATAAGGTTGCTTTGCGTTTGCAAACGTCCAGCCGTATCCAGGATGCAAATGTCATACGATTCCGCGACAGCGCGTTGTACCGTTCGGAAGACAACCGATGCGGGGTCCGCGCCGTGCTCTCCGAGGACGATATCGCAACCGATGCGGTCTGACCAGATTTTAAGCTGCTCCACGGCAGCGGCGCGAAACGTATCTCCAGCACCGAGCAAGACACGATTGCCTTGGGAGACGAGACGATGCGATAATTTGGCGATCGATGTCGTCTTGCCGGAGCCGTTTACCCCGACCACCAGGATGATGGTGGGACCGCTCGAAGCGCGGTTGAGCGCCCCTGCTTTGCTAGAAAGAGCCTGGGATACTTGCTCGCGAATGACATTAAGCACATCTTCCAGTTCAATTTTGCGTGCTCGATAGGTGTTGCCAATCGAATCGCGGATCTTCGTGGCTGTTGTACCGCCCATATCGGTTCGCACCAATTTGGCGTAAAGCTCACTTAGAAATGCGTCGTCGACCAGCTGCCCTTCGCTCTTCCAAAGGTCCCGAATATCTGTTTTCAGAAGCTCGCGAATCTTGCGGAACCAGCCGCCGGATTGAGTCGCAGGTGCCTGGGATTCGTTTGGACTTGCGCTCTGATTGGATTCAGGTTGCCCCGAGCTCGTTGTGTTCGGAACCATATCGACGGGGGCATCATTCGCCGTTTCCGCCTTCTTTTTTCGCCAAAATACCATGAATCAGATTATCCAAATTCCCTGAGATTTCTCGCGTTCTCAAAGCGTAACGCAAGACCTATAGCCGCGTCTATATTCTATAGTCCGCCCCACACGAATGAGATTATGTCGGACAAAGAAACTATCCGAAAGTCCCATTTTCGGCTATCTGCTCTGCATCTTTGCAAGCTTCAAGCCATGCCGTATGGCTCTGGAAACCTTCGCGATGAAACCTCTGGACTATATCTTGGCATTGGAACTCAATACATGAAAACTCAATCTTGACCTTCGTCAAGAATCGAGTGGGAATATGAATCCACCTATCAGAGTCAGCGCTATAAACCGCTTCCTTGGAAAACCAACTTGATGGCGAGTCCGTCGCCTCGGCACCAAAATACCCGCGTTGGCCGTTCGCAAATTGTTGCCTCGTATGCCAACTCCAGAGCGAGCAACTACCGACATAATAGAGCAGTGTGAGCCCAATCACCAAACATCCTTGAAATGGAATGCTCAAGTCGACGCGCGTGGTACTCACAAAGAGGTAGACGAGGATAGCAAACAAAAAGATGGGAGTCGTATTGGATGGAGGGTACCATCGCAGACCTCTCAACCTGAGGTTCAGAAAGTCCAGTCGCTCGTTTGGAACATTACATACATGGCATACCGATGGGAGCGGAACGGTGCGTATTGGACTGGGAAGTCGCAACTGCATGAGATCCAATGCAGCGTGCCAATCGCTCTGCAAAAAGCAAGTGGTTGGAATAACCGCGGTTGGCAGAGCGTTATGATAAATGACTAGCCCGCGATTGGAAATTCGCTTGTAG
>CAIXME010000466.1 GCA_903920425.1 uncultured Pirellula sp.
GAGCCTGTGCATCTGACTCGATGTAGTTTCGACGGCCTATCGAGAGAACCTAGCCGGTCTTGTGCAGCGCCATTCGGGGCTCAGCGGCCAGGGATTAGGGATTAGCAAGTGGGAAGTTAATGCGAAAACACAAGGCTTCACCGGAAGTTTTACAACTTCCGCTACCGGGGAAGACGAATTCTATTCCGACGGAAGTTTTACATCGTCCGCTACCGGGGAGGCAGATGGTTTCGTGAAGGTTGGGTAGCTTGAGAGATTCGCTTGCCCTGCTGCACGTTACTTGAGCGGCAAAAATGGTAGACCTGCTACCGAGATGGTGGCTTGCGGTTTATACAATCCCGTTTCATCATCGATGCGGTCCACGGTATCCAGCACCTTGTAGACGAAGTCCTTTTCAGACAAATTCACCGAGGTCGTCGCATCCGTATGCCACAACTTGGACACCGGCTCTAACGTATCCGGAGGATCGTCCGGATTCGGTGTTCGCCGATAGTATTCGACCATATACGGAAAGTACGCCATCGCCGCCGAACGTCCCAGCGTCAATCTCACTATCTCAGGCAACTTGGTGTCCGGCGTGATCGCCGCCACCGCTTCATGGTCCATTCTCGCATTGCCCGCAATTTTAGGTGGTTCGGTTCGCAAGCGTCCAACCAATTGCCACACTTCGACGCCACCTAATTTACCCTCGACCCCTTTGTTCCAAAGGTAGCGATGGTACAAGTTGCGTAGCAACTCGGGATGGCCTCCAATCGCCAGATACATGCTCACTTCCGGGCGATCGTTGGCATACGCAAGCGCAGGACCAACCGCTTCCCGAACCTTTTCGATGTACACCTTTCTCGGTGGCTCATTTCCTCCAACTTGCGTGTACATTAGTCGGCCATCGGAAACTTGGATGGTATCCAATGTGGTCTCGCCTGATGACACACGAGCTGTATAGCGAAACTGGCCCGTTCCACCGCCGTTGGCTTTGTACTCTCCGCTGACCACAACTTGCTGGTTGTATGCGCGACTGCTTTGAAACACTTTGCAAGCAATCGGTGGCCCAAATACCGACTGATGGATGGCCCTCAGCACCAAAATGTTGGGATCAATTGTGAGGACCGTTGTCTCCGAAGGCTGAACGCTCGATGCATTCAAGCTCGAAGCTCTCTGTTCCTCGCTGGAAAAGAATTTGTTGCCCGAAGTATTTGCCGCATTCTGTGAGAAGCCATACGCAGGGATAAACCCAACAATAGCCAAGCAAACAACGCATCTAGCAAGAATGCTCGCATTCAATATTTGGGTCCGCATGGGCAAGTTGTATCGGTTTTATCAAAGAAACATGTTCAAAGGTGCCGAACATACGCTTTAGGACGCGCCCCAAGAAGTGTCTTTTGGGGACGCTGCTTGATTTGCATCTGCTCGAACACCATAGAAGCATTCTCGCGAACGCTTCGTCGTGGTGCCCAACGGGCCGGATTGTAGGTCGATCGCAGGCGTGTTGTCCAGGTGGAAAAACGTCGGTCGCGGTGGCCTATAGTTCAAGCCGGCTAGACCCAACAAATTCCAGGGGGAATCGAATGAAAATGCGAAATTATTATGGCCTGATGGCAGCTTTGGGTTTGGGCGCTCCATGCTTGCTCACCCAATGCGGTACCCTTTCCAATGTTCAAGCAGGTGAGTTTGGCATCCGCCACAACATGCCACCAGCAAGCCGAATGGCTGAGCCTGGTCCCATGGTCGGTGGTCCCGGCCCAGGTGTTTTGATGCCAGAAACCATTCCTGTTCCAGGATATGGCGCTCCAGCTCATGCACCAACCGTGCAAGTGCTATTCAATCAACCACAGTCGATGAAGATCCTCTACGACGTTGTCGGCGACGGTACCTTCACAAGTGATCCTCTGATCGTTCCCGGTCGATTGGAGTTCACCCAAGGACAAATCTTCCGCCTCAAGCTGACCGATATCCAAGGTCGCGAAGGTGTTGAGCTGTATCCAACTCTCGAAGTTGGTACCGCTAGCTACCGCTCGGCTGCCTACTTGGCTCACAATGCCCTCTCGGTTCAATTCACCGAAGAAGACTTGGACCAAGCACTTTCGAGCAACTTCGTCACCAAGGTAATCTACCTACCAGATCCAGAATTCCAAGGGGAAGCGATCTCGGGTATCGACACGTTGGTCAGCACACGTTTGGAACCAGGGTTGGATCCAATTGTTGAAGCCGATCGTCGCGGTTCCATCTTGGCAATCGTTCGACTTGGTAACAAGGATATCGAGATGTCAGGTTCAGCAGCTGTTGGCGGCGGAATGTTGCCACCAGGTGCTTACCTCGATGGTAACGGAATGCCTTGCGGTCCAGACGGAACAGCCATTGGTCCAGGACGCAATCCACCAAACATGGTTGCGGGCGTTACTGCTCCTCAATACGGCATGACCTACAGCGGTACTCCAATCGGTCTACCTGGTCCTCCACACATTCCATTCGGATCGCCAGCAGGACTTCAGAAACACGTGATCGTAAACCGAACTCACGTCGATCTGCCTGATCCAGTTAGCAAGGTACGAGGAACTGTCCGTCAGCAACCTGGCCAAAGCTATCCAACGCCACCAAATCGCTTCCATATTCGCGAGCAAAACATCAACGCTGGATATCCTTCCGGACGCCCAGGCTTCTACCAAGCAAGCCGAGTGGTTCCACCAGGACAATTCGCCGGTGATCAAGGTCAGCAACAAGGCGGAGAATACTGCCCACCTGGTCAAGTTCGCTAGTGAACCGTGGCGGCCGCTTGTCGCTCGCAAGCGAGCTTTGAGTTCTCGAAAAATGTACACAGTCCCAGACCTCCTGGGACTGTGTTGTTAACAAACGGACAGGAATCCAAAAATGCTCAAGCGGATATCGTTTCCAACTTTACTCATTGCATGGATCGCGATGATCGCTTTGTGCCTATTGGCCGTCATGTTTTCAAGCACTGCTCAAGCGCAATCGGTTTATAAACCGTTGCCCACCAATAACCATCCATTGCTGAAAGACGATTTCCCTCCCGGCGAAATCGGAGCGATACAGCTGCTTCGCAAGCCAGAGTTGCGAGGCTTATGGCAAGCGGTTGAGATTCGCGGCCCAAAGGGGATGCGGGTCAATATGGCCGATGCTGGCCAATTCGCCGCAGAACTGCCTGAACCAGCTCGCGTCGCTGTCTTGATCGGATCCGTGTACCGACTGCGTATCACGGGTATTCCAAACGAGCCCGATGTCGAACTGTTTCCCACTCTCGAAATTATAGACCGCACGCATCCGCCAGCGGAAAGGGAGCATCGCTTTCCTATTCCGATCGAGATCGATGAAATGGATCTCGAGGACGCAGCCCGAGGTGAAATGGTAATGCGTGTCATCTATCTGGAGGACAATCAAGTTGCCGAGCCCGTCGATACCGCGGGAAAACCTCAGCGAGTGATCGACCTTCAACCTCATCAAGACGCGCTACAACATGCGGATCAATTGGGGCGGCCAGTAGCGATCCTACGCATCGGCTCTCGTGTACCCAATGTGACCGAAGGTCAGGATTGGGACGCATTCCTGTATGGTTGCCCCGCTTGGTCTACCATCAAGCCTATTCCGACGAAACAACAATTGATGGACGAAGGACGCTGGCCGGTTACTGCCAACAGCGGATCCATCTCTGATCGACGTTAATGTTCCCTCGATAAAGCGACCACCATGCAATTGAATTACAAACCGATGAACCAAAGCTTGCTCGCGTGGTCGCTTGTGGCCGTATCCGCCCTTGGATTGAGCACGGGTTGCCAAAGCCGGCAATTCTCGTGGTTGGGTGCCCAAAGCACGCGAAAGCCTGAGATCTCGGTCTCTCCGACGAGCATGGCGCAGGCTTCTCCTGCTCCACAAGCTCCACTACCACCGATCGCTCCATCCTCCTCGATGAATGCCAACTCGGTCGCTAGCTCTGGTGCAGCGGTATCAACCCCGATCGTACCTGCCCCTCCGACCACCCAACTCGCGTCAGCGACCAACGCTTCCTCTGTAGATCCTAATGCAATCCAGAAAGCGGTTTACCAGCACAAAACTCAAGGCGAATCGAACAAGGTTTCGCCTGCCCAATACGCTCCCATCGGGCCTTCTCATGGTTCCGAGAACATTCCCCGCGTAGCCATGGGTTCACCGTCGTTGCCATACGTTCAGGTGGCGCAACGCCAAGCCGCTGCTCCACATCACGATCATGGCGGGGCCCCATGCAATTGCAAACATGGTTCGGGCCCGTACCGCCCGTTTTATCCTCGGCTCTCCGGAAATCGAGGATGCAACGCATGCGGACAAGCCAGTTGCTCGGGTGAATGCTGTGGCGCAATCGAAGAGGAAGTGGCGATCCCACGCACATCCGACCCGCAAGAGTTTATCTTCGACGGCGGTGACCATAATCCGCAAGTGCGACTAAAATCCGACATGACCCAAGTTGGACTGGATCCAGAAGATACCGTCATCCAGTACGAAACACTTGATGGCAAAACCAACGTGGAAAGCGGTTGCCGCGTTGCCATCTATGCCCCACGCTTTGCAAGTGTTCGAAAGCGCACGTCGACCCGTGAAAAGGAATTGGCGATGCGTCTGCAAGCGACCTTGCGTCCAGACGGACCAGGTACGATCCGAGACCAACTACCCACCGCCAAGGTTAGCTTGCCACTCAAGGCTGCAAACAGTGAAAACGTTCGTGTCGTCGAAGCGTTCCGCGATCGTCGCCGTCCGCAACCTGCAGAGCTAGTAATCCCAATGGTTACCCTCAGCGATGCGTTCAAGCCCTACGAAGATCTTAGCCTGATTCGCAACGGAGACCTCAAGAGTACCGATCCTGCACTCCTGGCTAAAGCAACCGCTGCCGCACGATCATGGACCAATGTGGATGAACTCCATGTTTTGATCGATGGCAAAGAAGCCCTCGAGATGACTGGATCAAAACGCGCTGCCGAGGTTACCCTCTACGAGCACAAGGGTGCTAGGATCCGCCTCTGCAAAGTGGCCTCCGAACAGATGGCGAACCCTGGCGATATCATTCGATTCACCATCCGATTCGATAACGTTGGAGAACAACCGCTATCCAGCTTGGTCATTACTGACTCGCTGGCTCCAAGACTCGAGTACGTCGACCAAAGCCAGCAAGCGAGTGTCGCAGCGGACTTCTCCACCACTCCAAATTCGGCCGGTTCGTCGGTATTGCGTTGGGAGCTGGAAAAGGGACTTAAACCAGGTGAAGGCGGCTTGGTTCGATTCTCCTGCAAGGTTCGCTAAGCAGCTCAACAGCTCCCTGTCGCGGGGATGAATGTACCAACTACTGCTATTCGTGACGCAATGCCTCAATCGGACTCATCATGGCGGCGCGTCTCGCTGGATAAAGCCCGAATAGCAATCCCACACCGAGGGAAATGAACAACGAGAGCAGCACCGACCACAGTGCGATTCTCGGCTCGAGGGTGAGAATGGTTGGTGGTAGCAGATCGGGCGACACGGTCATGGCGATCCAGCGAACGGTTCGAAAGATCGGACCACACATTAATCCGCAACAAACACCAAGCAACCCGCCACTTCCGGTTAGCACGGTTGTCTCGACCAAGAACTGCTGGATGATGTCTCGTCTTTTGGCGCCCAGCGCTCGTCGGATACCGATCTCGCGAGTTCGCTCCGTTACTGTGGCCAGCATGATGTTCATGATTCCCACGCCACCGACCAGCAGCGAAATGCCAGCGATGACAACGAGCATCACATTGAACATCGCACGAGTCCGCTCGGCCTGCCGGAGCAACTCTTTGGGAACGACGACGGCATAGTCCTCTTGATCGTGGTACTTCTTTAGCAACCGTTCGATGATGGCGACGGTCTCGTCAATCAACGCGATGTCGGTGACGGTTAAGGTGATCTGCGTCAGCTCGACGATTTCCCCTTTGAAATTCATCCCTTCGCCAGTTCGCGTCATGATCTGATCCCCAACGCGTTGACGGAATGTCGCTAGTGGGATGTATGCGTCCGATGAATATTCACGCGAAGCAAGGCTGCCTCCAATCGCCGCCGATGCGCTGCGAGGTTTCGTCTGGCCAACAACGGTGTAGACGTCGCTCTCGACGCGCACTTTTTTTCCGATTGGATTCTCGTAGGGGAAAAGCTTTTTCGCCGTACCATCGGCTAACACGATGACGTTTTCGCCATCGTCTTTTTCAGAAAGCCATCTGCCACGAGCTATTTCCAACTGGTTCAATTCAAAGTGCTCGAGCGCACAGCCGACGAGTGTCGCGGTCAACCGTCGCCCATCGGCATCTAGCTCGCGCCTAAGCTCTCGGATAGGTACCGTTCTGGCGATACCCGGAATGTTCGCGAGCATCCGTTCGTGGTCCGCTCGCAATAGTCCATAAGTCTTAACGCGATTCTTGTCGCCGCTGCCGCCTGCGGTCGGTTCGATGCTGCGCAAGATGATGTTCTTGGCCCCCAGCTCCAGAATCTGTTGTTGCGCTTGATAGCTGACCCCTTCGCCCATCGCGACCAGCCAAATGACCGTGGTGGTACCGATGAAGATCCCGAGGGCGGCAAGCGTTGACCGCATCTTTTGCAACAACAGGCTCTTGAGGCCCAGCCGTACCGTCTGCGTGAACGATGAATACATTATCCTGGTGTCGACTCGCCAGAAGGAGATTGCTGCTGCGGCTTATTGGCGTTTGGCTTGGAGCCCGATTTCGAATTGGGGGACGAAGCGTTATCGTTGCTCGGATCGACCGCAATCGCTTGCGCTTCATCAACATTGGACAGCGGGTTCAGGATGACTTCGTCACCTTCATTCAGTCCATCGAGAACAACCGAAAAGAGGTCGTTCGTGTCGCCCAATCGGATGACTCGCTTCTTGGGACCCGTCGGACTTTGTATCCAGCATTGGAAACTGTCGTTCCCCTCGACGATCGCAGCGACGGGGATCGTCAACACGTCGTCATGCTGCGCGAGGACGATGTCCACGATGGCACTCATTCCAGGTTTGAGTCCTTCGTGTGGTTTAATCTGAATCTTCGTATCGTATTTGACCAAGTTTCCGGTCCACCAGCCTGCAGGGCGCGTAATCTCAGCGATCTCACTCACCTCGCCATCTAGGGTTAGCTCTTGAAGCTGAACACGGGCTGGCATGCCAACGCGCATTCGATCCACTTTCGATTCGTGCACGCCGACTTTAACCTGCATTTGAGTTACGTCAGGGATCATGAGCAGTGTTTGTTGC
>CAIXME010000467.1 GCA_903920425.1 uncultured Pirellula sp.
CTATCCCGCCGGAACACTATGCGACTCCCATTCTGAAACGGGCTTCCAAGCTGGAGCGGCAGCTGGCTTTGCGGCAATCCGAGCTTCGCGTTCTGCAACTGCAAAAGGAATGGAATGAAGCTGCACCGGAAAAGAAAGCGGAAAAGCAATCGGCATTGGATCAAGCACAAAAGCAAGTCGAAACGCGCACGCAGGAGCTGGCTGCCGATAGCCTGTCCTACCGCTCTCCACGAGGCTCTCTCAAGACTTTGGAATCCAATTTAGAAGACGAAGTTTCGCGTAACAATCCATTTCCCCGAACCAGTACAGGGCGGCGTAGGGCGTTGGCGTCATGGAGTGCCAGCGATCAAAATCCGCTTACAGCGAGAGTGGGGATCAACCATGTTTGGGCTAGGCATTTCGGACAACCACTCGTGGAAACGGTATTCGACTTTGGCAGAAAAGGCAAAGTTCCCTCGCATCCTGAATTGCTTGATTGGCTCGCAGTTGACTGGATGGAGCATGGCTGGAGCATGCAGTACATCCACCGGATGATGGTCACTTCGCAAACGTACCGATTGTCCTCATCGAGCCTCGGGGCCGACGAGGGCAGCTTATTGTCCGACAAAGAGAACAAGTGCTATTGGCGGTTTCCGACCAAGCGGATGGAGTCTCAAGTGGTTCGGGACTCGCTGCTGCATTTGGCCGGGGAGTTGGATCTGAGGCTAGGAGGGCGTTCGATCCCCGCGACCGATGAAACCAGCCGACGACGCAGCCTCTACTTTTATCAATCCCACAATGAACATAACGAATTCCTCAGCATGTTCGACGACGCCAACGTGATGGACTGCTACCGAAGAACCGAGAGCATCGTTCCACAGCAATCGTTGGCGCTGGCCAACAGCAAATTGGTAAACGAAATAGCGGGAGCGATCGCACGCCGCATCGCTGGAGGCGACGGGTCAATGGATAACGCATCGTTCGTAACAAACGCTTACTCCGTGATCCTATGCAGCCAGCCCAGCCCTGACGAATCGAAGCTGATGTTAGAAACGATGTCCTCGCTGCAAACGATGCACTTGCAACGCAATGCGGGATCCTCGCAATTGGATTCGGGACAGGGAACTGCCGAGCAAAGTGGCACCGCGGCGGATCCAAACGCGGTGGATTTTTCAAGACGCGAATTGATTCGCATCCTTCTTAACCACAACGATTTCATTACGATCCGATAGACGTGGCAACATACATTGGGCAAAGGGCATTGGGCTGTAGAAATGAATAATGACAGATCGACAATACGCTCCCCAGGCTGCACTCGTCATCGACGCGGTTTTCTGAGCGATATGGGGATGGGTTTTACGGGCCTCGCCTTGGGTGCGATGCTTTCCAATGATGGAGTGGCACGCGGTGGATCGAGCAGCGATTGGCAACCGCCCAATGGTGCGCCCCACTTTCCTCCGAAAGCAAAGAGCGTCATCTGGCTATTCATGAATGGCGGCGTCTCGCAGATGGAATCCTTTGATCCCAAGCCCAATTTGAACAAGTATGCCGGCCTGGCTATCGATGAAACGCCGTTCAAGGATGTGCAAAACTCGGACAAGCTAAAATTGGCGAGAGTTGCCGTGGTGAACGACGCGAATGGTCAACAGCGAAACAAACTGTATCCGCTGCAAGTGGGCTCGCGCAAGTATGGTGAGTCCGGAATTGAAATGAGTGATTGGCTGCCGCACATTGGATCGTGCGTCGATGACATCGCTGTCATCCGATCCATGTACACAACCGATGACAATCATGGTGCGCAAACGCAATTCCACTCTGGCCGTCATATGCTAGACGGTGAGTTTCCCACGTTGGGTGCTTGGGTGCATTATGGATTAGGCTCTTTAAACGACAACTTGCCTCAGTTCATTTCGATGGGCAACCGAGAGTACTGGAACCTTAAGGACGGGCACTATCTAGGGCCGGCACATGACGCCGTACCCATCAAAATCGACCCGTCCAATCCGCTTGCTTTTGCCAACCTACCCGAGGGTTTGACCAGAACAGAGCAGCAATTGGAATTCGAATTGATCGGGCGATTGAATCAGCTCAAGGCGATCGAGTATCCGGACGATCCA
>CAIXME010000468.1 GCA_903920425.1 uncultured Pirellula sp.
AGATCGTTCGCGATTCATGCCAACGGGCAATCGATCGCTTTCAAACCGAGAGCGTCGCCGAGCTGAACAGTCAGGACCTGGATGTTTTGACCGCCAAGATGTGGAACGAAATGCCTTGGACCCGGCGGCTTTTGACGGGACTGGCCCCGGCGGGTGTTTTATTTGCGCCGCTGGTAGCGGTTGTAATGGTGCCTCTGGATTTCGGGGGCTCCGCGGTGCTTATCTTTGCCTCCTTGAAGGAACTACTGCTGGCTGGAGCAACCGGAGTCGGTTTGGTGCTTGCTAGCCCCGATGCAATGCCAAAAATCGCCGAGGCCGAAGCCGCTTGGCAACAGCTTGGCGAGCTCTACGCCATCTTGTGCGGCGAACTAGGACTTTCCGTCCCATCCCCCGCCGACATGCCAAGGGTGGCCATCGGCACGACGACCAGAACAATAGCTAGCGTTACAACCAAGGAAACCGGACTAACCCTAACAGAATCCCTAGTCCCAAGAGCTGTAGACACCTATCGGTTGAATGCAAACACCGTCGAAAAAATAGAACAGTTTCTGAATCAACTTGTCCCGCGATGACCGGTTCAGCCGATAAATGCAAGATTAAAATAGCAAAAAATTCATTTTGCTGTTGACGATATCGACGACCCTCCCTATCTTCTTGCGTCCCGCGTTCGACGTAGGGGTTTGGTATCGAACCGGTGCTTTAACGGGCACCGCAATTGGACGATTTTTTGAGGTAAGAATTAGCTGTGTCTGCATCGCATGAAGTCATCAGAATTCGAATGGAAGCTTATGACCATGCTGTGTTGGATCAAAGCGCGCTAGAGATTGTTGAAACCGCCAAGCGGACACACTCTGAAGTGCACGGCCCGATTCCGCTTCCTACCCGGATTGAGCGATATACGGTACTTTCGGGTCCGAATATTGACAAGAAGGCTCGTCAGCAATTTGAAATCAGGACGCACAAGCGTCTGATCGATATCAAGCAAGCAACGGCTCGAACGATCGAAGCTCTGAATAAACTGAGCTTGCCCGCTGGTGTTGACATCAAAATCAAGGCAACATCGCGGTAAATTATTAACGCTTAAACGGCACCCATCAGGTTTTCCCAATATGAAACGGAAGCCTTGAAGGTAACCATCGGCCCCGCAATTCGAATAGCGATCGTTCGCTTTCAATTGCAAGTTCCCGCTGCAACAGCGGAAATTCGTCGACGAGTCCTTCATGGCAATCGATTTACGGAATGAAACGAATGAGCAAAGGAATCCTCGGCCGCAAGGTCGGTATGACGCAAGTGTATGAACAGGATGGTCGCGTAGTGCCAGTCACCGTGATCGAAGCTGGGCCTTGCCATGTTCTTCAGGTAAAAACCGTAGATCGAGATGGATACGAGGCTGTTCAGTTGGGCTTCCTCGATAAGCCACGCCGATTGGCATCCCGCGCTGAGCGTGGCCAAGTAGCTGGAATCTCCAGCAAGCGATCCAAGAAACTAGAAGCCGCTGGTGGCGTTTTGGTTGCTAAGCCAGACTGCGAACCAAAGCGATTCGTTCGCGAATTCCGCGGTCCAGCATCTGCCGAAGTCGGAGCTGAGATCAAGGTTACCGTTCTTGAAGGTTTGGTAGCAGTTGACGTTACCGGCATCTCCAAGGGTTGTGGTTTCTCCGGTTGGATGAAGAAACACAATTACGCTGGACAACGTGCGACGCACGG
>CAIXME010000469.1 GCA_903920425.1 uncultured Pirellula sp.
ACATCGTCCAACGCGACATCGTTGGATCGTAGCTCGCCCCAGAATCGATCGATTTCTGCAGGCGTTGCGATCTCTAGGTCAACCGCGCGTTGAGTAAGTGACCGAGGGGTGAATTCCATCGAGGAACAGATCCAGACTTAATTGGTTTAGGAAGAGAAGTCGATACACTAGACTAAGCCAAATTCGGTCGGTAAGCAAACCATTAAACGACCAAGGCGAGTCGATTCGGGCCCAAACCGGCCCGAGTCGACTCGCCCAACAACCACCGGCTGCTTTCAGCTTCTGTCCTTCGGAAGAGACCCGGGAATTAGTGGCGACTAATTCTGATCCAGGTTGGACACCGCCAAAAACGCCTCGCGGCATTTCTCGACGCCTTGGACTCAGCCGCGGCGTCTATCTCAGCTACAACCATCCCGACACGAATCGGGATTTACTCTTGAGGCTCATCAGAGCCATTTTCGTCCATGTCCCCTTGCTCACCCATCATTTCTTGGATCTGCTTTTGATAAGCGTCTCGTTCGCGGCGTGTCGCTTCCAAGTCGAATACCAAATACTTCATGTCCAACCGAAGTTGACCGATCGAATCTTGCACCAATTGCAGGATTTTGCGGCGGCGATTGGTGCTTTCAACAACGCGTTGAAACGATGGCTGGATCAAAAGACGTTGTGCTGGTGGCAACGACTCGATCACTTTTTGGAGATCTACCAATTCGCTTGGTGTGTCGTTTAGGAGGTTTTCGGTCGATTGGGCTGCGTGGCTCATGCGGATGTTCCTCAGGGTAGCGATTGGAGATAGTTTACCGGAAGTGTTGCTGCCGAATATGTTATTCAAGAAATGCAGCTTGCGTGCCGACACTTCCTCGCAGGACTGTTAGCATTGACCCTAAAGCTATGCCAGTCAAGGACTTAGGAAAATCGATTCTTTCGGTTCGTCTTAGCTAACCGTTATGCCTTGTTGCGAAATTGCAACATGAATCGGTCTGGAATCCAGATGTAAGTCATGCTACAAGCGAGACTTACGTTCTCGAATGCCGGATAGCCACGAATGTTTCCTTTTCTCCACTATACATTTGGACTTTGTCGCAAAAAGTCAACCCGCGTTCCGCATGGTGCGTTTAGGGAACTTGTTTCGCATTCCCTCCGTGTCACTTTCGGGCTCGTTTTTCTTTTCTGGAGCAGCAACTGCGATGCTCAAGTCTTTGAGTCCTTTGATTCTAGCCGAGCTAAGTTCCGGCTCTGGAACAGCGATGCCAACGCCATTGTCACCCCAACCAAAAAAACCGAACCAGGTGTTGAAGTCATCGAGGTGACTTTTGGCAACGGTTCATTCGTTCATCTGATCTACCCCATTGAACCCAGCGCCCTAATCGAAGATCTTCGCGCGTCGATGCGGATCCGCTCGGCTCAAGGTGGGCTCAAGATTGGTTTTCGCGTCGTCTTTCCCCGCAGCACCAATCCGGCCACACACAATCCGTTTGCTGAGGTTCTCTACGGCTCTGCAACCAATGGAGGCGGCACATGGGGTACGTCGTCCATCGAGAATGTTGCAAAGCAATTCGAGGCGTGCCAGCGATTTCTGCGTGCTAAGTATGGCCCCAGTGTTAACCTGCAAGATCCGTACGTCGATGCAATCGTGCTGAGCGTTTATTCCTGGCCAACAGGAACAATCAAAATGCAAGTCGACGATTTGCAAGTCGAAGGTATGGTGGCTCCCTCCATCTCGGACCCAGACTCCGACATTGCGATCGACGAGAGCGCCGATGTTTCGCAGTTGTCGGTCAACGACCAGTTATTGCAATTGCAAGCCACCGTTCCGCGATGGATCCAGTATCAAGGCGAAAGCCTCGACTATCTTAAATCTTTAGGCTTCAACGCGATCATTACTAGTCGAGGTGCCGACCCTCTCGTCGTCGAACAAGCGGTCAGGTCTCGCATGGGTGTGATCGCTACCCCACCTGACTCTATACCCGCAGAGAATGTTGCCAAGGACTATCAGCACATCCAAGGCTGGCTGCTCGGCTGGAAACTAGATCAGTCGAATCTCGATCAAACGCGAACACGCGTCGGTAAAGTAAGTCGATTTCCGCAGTCTCTGGCTCGCCCCATGATTGGTGAGGCGATGGAGATGTATGGATCGTACAGCCGTATGAGCGATTGGCTGGCGGTTCCCATGCCCCTTCCAACTCGTGTGCGATCCTCTAAAGAGGCGGCAGAGATCATGCGATCCGAATTGCGTCCATTAGCTGGACGCTCTGTTCCGCTCACCTCCATCGTGACGCAAATTCCTAGTGAGTGGATAGCGCAAAAAGATATGGCGGTACGAGCTCTCGGCGTCGAACCATCGGACACTGCCAACTACGACCTGCTTCAAGTTCGGATGCAGGTATTTCGCACCATGATGCAAGGGGCTCGTGGTTGGATGTTTCGGTCGGGCACACCGCTTGATACGGGAGACCTGACGTCGATGGCTCGCAGCGAAGGTTACGCTGGTGTTAATCGCGAAATCGATCTGTTGATGCCTTGGATACGCGCTGGACAATCTTCGTGGACTCCATTGACCTTGGATTCGGCCAATTATACCGGAGCCATTCTCGAAACTCCCAATAGTCAACTTGGCATCATCGTCGCCTCTGGGCCAATGGACCAAATCTGTACCGTTGCCCCTAAGACCGAACGACTTCAAGTTACGCTTCCCATTTCCGGTCAAGCTCGCAACGTTTTTCGTATTACACACGGTGAGTTGCAACTGATTCGTCCGCAACCAACTCCTGGCGGTCTCGTCGTGACCATAGAGAATCCCTGCCTAGTAGAACAAATCGTCTCCGTGGTGGATCCCAAGCCTATATCCTATCTTCGCGAACAATTGGCAAACGTCGGCCCAGCGCTCGTAGAGTCTCGCATCGAGATTGCACGGCAAGTCCTCGAGATTGCTCAAAAAACGTTAGTCGAACAACAGGTGCCTGCTCAAGATCCTCGTTGGGATTCGACGCGTGAGGCTGAATCGCACTACCGAAATGCGACACGCTACCTCGCTGCATCCAACATCCCGGCAGGTCTCAAAGAAGCGGACCTGTCGATTCTGCTTGCTCAACGCGTGGTCCGTAACGCATGGGAGGAAGCTGCGAATCAATTCGGGGCGTTTCAAAGCAGTCCCTTGATTGCCTCTCCGTTGTCGTTGCCTCTCCACTTTCAATTCAATCGATTGCTCGCTGGTCGGCCATGGCAAAGTCTGCCGTTCCTAGGTGTTCCCTTTCGCGATATCGATAGCTTTTACCAGTCGGCTTGGCAGGTAGATCGCCGACTCACGGACACCGTTCAAAGCGATTGCACCATTGGAGATCGAGGACCATCGGGGCAGCCCTGCCTTGTGTTGTCAGCAAAGTCAATCAATCCTGAGCAACCTATCCCATCGGGATACGCAGGGGCGTCGATGTTGGTGTCTTCGCCAGCACTGAAGGCGCCGTTGGGGGCCATGATTCAATTCAAAGGCGTAGTGCGAATCGAATCGCGTCCCAACGAAACGCAAAGTGGCCTTTTGATTTGCGATAGCCTCGGTGGGGATACGCTCGGCCAATTGATATCCTCATCCGATCCATCGGAGTTCCAATGGAGACGTTTCAGCCTCGTGCGATTTGTAACACAACCAGAAGGAATACGCCTCCATTTTGAAGCACGTGGTGAGATTCGAGCTGCTATATCCGATCTTCAAGCGGAAATGATTGTCCCGACACAACCCGTTGGATTGCCAACCCGATTGCTTGATCCGGAAGAGACGTTCGATGCGACAATGTCGGTTCCGGTCGGCTTCAAATAGTGTTTCCTGTTATCTGCGGTAACCGTGACGTTTCCATAATCGAAATGCGAAGCGTATGCGTGTGGAACGTAATTCTATGTCTTCGGGTTGAGATTAGATTAGCATGCCATCATGCAATTGAATCTACGTTGCATTATTTCAAGGATCAAGAATTTTCACACAGAGACACAGTGACACAGAGATTTCAAAAGGCTCTATGTGGATCATCGAAATTGAACGCGTAGATCCGCGTAAGCGAGGGAGGGAATTGACGTGCCTCTTTAAGATTTTTGGGCCATGGTTGAATATACGTTCTCTTGATCGACGAATGGTCGGAAATGAATGGTTGGCCTATCGAGTGTATGTGTCGTTTGCGTGCTAACGCGGTATGGCCAATCGATCGGATTTGTGGGGACTGTATCCGCAATGATCGCGAGTTGAGTTACAATGTGACCGTGCCAGCGAATATATGCCGGGTGATTGTCATTCTCGTCTGCGCTCTCCGCTTTATCCTTCGTCAAACGAATTGATCGAAGGAGGGAGATGTCGTCACGCATGGCTAAGATTCGCGCCGCGTCGATTCTCGGATGATTCTGTCTTAATCCTTTCCTCGAAATTCCTACCACCAAACTGTCATGCGAAAAACAGCCGTCCTTTTATCGTTCTGGTTCTCTCTAGCTGCTCTGACGATAGCAGGCGAACCGAAATCCTTTGAGCTCCCACTATGGGAAAACGGCGCACCAGGCGCACTCGGCAAGGAGCCGAAAGATATTCCTATGGCGATGGTGCGGCTACCTGCCAGCGACCGCCCAACCGGGGCTCTCGTGATCTGCCCAGGGGGCGGCTACGGGGGATTGGCCATGGGGCACGAAGGACACGAAATTGCAGAATGGGCAAACCAGATGGGACTAGCCGCAATCATCTGTGATTATCGTCATCGCAGCAAAGGTTATGGGCACCCAGCTCCATTACAAGATGCACAGCGAGCCATTCGCATGACCAGAGCCAATGCAACGCAATGGAACATCGATGCAACTCGAGTTGGCATCATGGGATTCTCCGCGGGAGGGCACCTAACCTCAACTGTACTGACTCACTTTGATTCCGGAAACGCGAACGATACCGATGCCATTGCCAAGCAATCGTCACGGCCTGACTTCGGCATCCTTTGTTACCCCGTTATCTTGTTCGGAGAACCCAAGTCTCATAAAGGTAGCGAAAAGAACCTGCTCGGTGAATCACCTGATCCAAAACTGGTTGAATCGCTCCGAAACGATCTCCAAGTAACGCAGGATACCCCGCCGACGTTCTTGTTCCATACGCAAGAAGACAAGGCTGTGCCGCCAGAGAACGCTGTTCAGTTTTACGCGGCGATGATCAGCCATGGCGTACCGGGCGAACTGCATGTTTACGAAAAAGGTAGGCACGGTGTAGGGCTGGCACGCGATCTCCCCGTTACATCAGATTGGTCGAATGCGTGTCGACGCTGGCTCGAAGGGCGCAAGATCGTTGGCAACTAAGGTCACCACCGTAACGCGACTCACGTCACAAGCTCCTTCGGCGATCGCCATTTTGGAGCTTGCTGGCCCCTCTGCGTTGGACATCATCCAGCAGTGTTGGAAGCCGAATTCGCCCTTGCCCGAGCTGAAGGAAAATCGGATTCGATTCGGCTACACTCGCCATCCATCGTATGACCAAGGCGAGTCGGTTGTCGTTTGTCGAACTTCCGAAGATCGCGTTGAGCTGCATTGCCACGGTGGTCAAATGGCTTCGGAGCAATTGCTCAGTCTGTTCGTGGATCACGGGGCCGTCGAAATGCCCGCGTCGAAACTGTTACCAAGCGCGGACCTGATCGTCGGTGAAGCTTTGCTCGATTTGACTAAAGCCACCACAATGAGAACTACGTCGATTTTGATGGACCAGTGGCGCGGTGCTCTAAGCAGAGAGATGGACCAAATCGATCAACTCATAGTCGATGGCCATCTTTCAGAAGCGAAAGACCGATTGCAATTGCTCAAGTCCCGATGGGCATTCGGGAAACACCTGATCGAACCTTGGAACGTAGTTTTGGCTGGACCGCCAAATGCGGGCAAGAGCAGCTTGCTCAATCGGTTGCTGGGCTACACACGCGCCATTGTCCATGAGCAAGCTGGCACAACCCGCGATCTACTAGCCGAGAAAACCAGCATCGATGGCTGGCCAATCCAGCTGATCGACGGTGCAGGCATCCGAGACTCGCACGATGCAACCGATGCGATCGAGGTAACAGGCATCGCACGGACTTTAGACGTTATTTCCGATGCTGATTGCACGCTATTGTTGATCGATCCGGTGTCCGCATGGACGGAGACTCACTCGCGAATTGCGAAAAATTGTGCAGGCAAACTCATTCTGGTTTACACCAAGTCGGATTTGGTTGCGCCCCCTGCGGAACCACCAGGAATCCCTCATGACGGCT
>CAIXME010000470.1 GCA_903920425.1 uncultured Pirellula sp.
CAATGGGTTTGTTAGCGAGTTCATTATCTACGTCGGTCTAATTCAGCCGCTTCCTGAAGTCGGCGTCGGCCGAATCGCGTTGCTCCTTATCGTTGCGCTCCTCGCATTTGTGGGAGGGCTGTCAGCGTTGTCAGCAACGCGATCCTTTGGATTGATTTTCCTTGGAGTGCCCCGCGATCCGGCGCACGTCTTCCCGCACTCGAAAGAGCACCCGCTGATGATCGTTCCGATGATTTTGCATCTAGTTGGGGTGTTGGCCATCGGCTTGTTCCCGATCATCGGAATCAAGATCATCGAAGCGCCAGCAGCGATGCTTCTGGGGCTCTCGTCAGCTCCGACGGTCGGCCTTATGGAGTACGTACCTTTATCCTTGATGAACAGCCTTACCTTCAGTTCCATACTTTTTGTGGGGATATTGGCGGCAGTGCTTGTGCTGCGATTTGCATTGCTACCTCGTTGTGAACGCAAACATGTGACTTGGGGGTGCGGATACACTGCTCCCAATACTCGCATGCAATATACGGGCGCTTCCTTCTCAGGGCCGATGGTTGCTGTGTTCAAGGACTTCTTGAAATTCGTCACTCGCAAAAAATTGCCTAAAGGGGTTTTTCCCGAAGATGGCTTTTACGAGAGCAATTGCGTGGATGCGGTCGAGTCGAAAATCTTTAGTGCTCTGGGAGAAGGCGAGCGGATCTCAATTCAGATGATGTCTCGGCTCCCTGAGAGCAGCTCCTTTTCCTTCTTGGTTGGCCTAATCACTCTTTTGATCATGGTCGTTTTGCTTTCGACCCGATAGGCAATAAGGAATTCTAGAATGAGTGCAACCTACATTATCAACTGTTTGTTCCATCTGGCTGTGGTCTTGGTACTACCCATATGGATCATCGGAATCATCAATCGAGTCAAGTCGCTTTGGGCAGGGCGTCGTGGCCCGAGACTGAATCAGTTTGGATTTGACTTGTTCCGACTTCTGAAAAAGAAGCCTGTGTACAGTACTGCGACCAGTTGGGTGTTTCCGCTTGCGACCGAAGTGGTGTTAGCAACAACACTCACTGCGAGTTTGTTTAGCCCAATCATTCCTGGCTTCTCGCCCCTTTCTTTCGAAGGTGACTTTGTTCTTTTCGCGTATTTGCTCGGGCTCGGAAAGATCTTTACGATGCTAGGAGCACTGGACACCGCGAGTCCGTTCGAAGGGATGGGAGCTAGCCGCGAAGCTACTTATTCGGCCTTAGCAGAACCTGTTCTCTTCTTGGGACTAGGAACGATGGTTTGGGCAAGTGGAGCGACATCGTTCGATCTTTTGGTCATTCCGCATGGCCCTCCCGGGTTGGACATCGCACTACGGCTTAGCCTCGCTGCTTCCTTCTTTATGGTTCTCCTCATCGAGTCATCCCGCGTTCCTGCCGACGACCCGACGACTCACTTGGAACTAACGATGGTTCATGAGGTGATGATACTCGACCATAGCGGACCTGAGTTGGCCATCGTACAGTACGCGTCCGCCATCAAGATGACCATCATGGCGGGGATTATCGCTTGCATTCTCAACCCGTTTTCCACTTTGGATGGCGGCTTTTACTTCGTGCTAGCACCACTCGCTTCTCTAGTCATCATGCTGTTGGTTGCAGTCGCGGTCGGACTTGTGGAGTCGTTGACCGCACGACTTCGATTCCGAACGATGCCGTTCTTTACTCTTGCGGCGTTCGTTCTCGTATTGCTCTCCGTCATCGTCGTCAGTGCAGATAGGGATCTATTCAAATGACCGAGTTGTTCGTCATCTATGTCGCCTCCTTTTTGGTCCCGTTGCTGTTCCGATCTTGGCGCATTGCAATCTGGGGACTGGCCGTACAAGGAATCATTCTGGGGGTGATTTTTGCTGCTCACCACAGAGAATGGACTGCGGTCCATTTTCTGGAATACCTATTTTTATTCGTTGGCAGAGGAGTCCTCTTCCCTTGGTACCTTTTTCGTTGCATGAAACGATCAAAGTACCAATCGGACTTTGCATTGATTCACGAGAATCTATTCGTTTGGATGATGGCGCTAGCACTGTTGATTATGGCATTCGCGTTTGGAAATCAAATGGCTCCCGAATCATCCGAGCAAGCTTGGCAGTTCGGAACTGCTGCGGCAAGTGTTCTGATCGGGATGCTCATACTGTGTAATCAGTCCCATCGGCTTGGGCAGATTGTTGGCTTGTTGACGCTCGAGGGAGGTCTCACTCTAACCGAGTTTCTATCCCCTCACGAGATGCCGTTCGTCGTCACGATAGGTGTCTCAGCGGTGATCGCCGTGTTCGTGTACACCTGCGGTCAATATCTGCTCTCTCAAGTTACCTTTTCGCAACCCGTTGAGCCCCTCACAGGAATCGTTTCCGAATGATCGCACTTTTATGCGCTGTGGCACCACTCGTTGGTGCGTTGCTGTTGCTCGTCCCGGGGTTGCGTGGGAGGAATTCGGGTACGGTCCTTCTCGTATCCGCAATTGCTTCCTGCGTTGCATCCTTGTGCGTCGCGGTCTTTCGCGTTCCAAAGTCGGCTGAGTACTATTTGGATCACTACTTTGTGATCGATGGCAGCTCGGTAGTCTTCCTCGTCATGATAAACATCCTATTCCTAGGGACGACGGTTTATACATTGCACCGGTTTTGGAGCGCACGAGAATCGAAAGCGGATACCCGTGCGATGACTGAATTCGTCGCACGAGCATTGCTGTTTTTCGCAACAGCGGTACTCTCCGTCTTGAGCAATCACCTAGTTGGTACGTGGGTGTTCTTGGAGCTTGGTACCTTTGCGTTAGCGCCTCTGATATTTTTCAATCGCAGTGAACAATCCGAGCGTGCATCTTGGAAGTACTTGATGTTCTCGGCCATTGGCCTCGGATTCAATTTTTTGGGTTTGATGTGCATCGCTCGCGGTATGGGTGGCGAGCATAGTGCCCACCAAGCGGACGCTGCCCACCAGTTGACGTTTTTCATCGATGAGTTGTTGATGGCGCCTTCGCTGGGCGATTCTCCGTGGTGGAAGCTCGGTTTGGCGTTGATGGTATTCGGCTTAGGGACCAAGCTAGGGTTGGCCCCCATGTATACTTGGTGCCCGGATGCGTACGATGAAGCTCCACAGGCGGTCACGACGTTGATGGCTTCCATTCAGTTCAATTGCGTAGTTCTCGCCTTGTTTCGGCAGCTGGGAGTGCTCCGCAACTTTGATCCAACTCTCGTTAGTATAGAACTGATCGCGATGGGGGTCGTATCCATCGGTGTTGCTGCATTGCACATCATCACTGCCGACAATTTCCAGCGACTGATCGCCTATGCATCGATCAATCATGCGGGGACCATTGCCCTGGGGCTTGCTGTGGCTCACAACATCAACGCAGCATACGGCGTGGTTTTGTATGTCGTCAGCAACGCGTTCGTCAAAGCGGTGCTATTCATGTCATGCGGCAATATCGAAGCCAGCTTTGGCACCAAGAAAATCAGCGGTTTGCGAGGTGTGATTCGGGTTATGCCGTTCAGTGGATGGGCGTTCATGCTGGGAGTGTTTGCCCTGCTCGGGTTCGC
>CAIXME010000471.1 GCA_903920425.1 uncultured Pirellula sp.
GCTCTAGCGACGGTTCGGGTTTAAAAAGAACATCTTGCGATCCAGCTGACCCACGGTCTCATGGACCCAGGTCTATTCGATCTACAAGATGTTTGGAAGCATCGATTTCCAGCTGTGATCCTAAGCTCTATTCTCAGAATCGGATACCGAAGCTAGATACTAGGTCTCTTAAAAGTGATTGACAGTTCATTGCACCGAAGCGTGCGGCTACAACTTCGAAATACTTGATTCTAAAAGCACGCGAAAGTGCTTTTCCCAACAAGACGCAATCTCCATTCGCCCGCAACCGTATCGATGATGGATCGAAGTTGCCCGCGTCGAGACGCACTCTTGGCCGCTGGTCTGTCAGTCACGAAAGAACTGAGATGGAGAAGCATGGACGCTGAGCGACAGACTGGCCAGGGGCATGGAGCATATCGGGTACGCGAAGGTGCAACTCGAGCGACGGGCACGAGTCGCTGCCGCTTCCCGGAGGCAATAGGTGTTACAGGCCGAATTGTGACTGTAGAGATTTCGATCCATTTTCGCGTGTGTTGGCCAAATCGTAGAAAATCCTGGTGGGATGATTGAAGTGCTAAAGGCGATGTGCGAAAGCCAGGAACCTGCTGAGCTGTTGCTCGGTTCGTCGCATCTGAGTGGCGTCTAGAGGAATTGCGATCGGAGCCTTCTTCATTCCAGAACGCGTCGCCCTCCAAGGTGTTTGCACTTGTTCAGGTTTGTCCGTGCCTTCGGACAGTTCGTTTCAATCGCCAACCGATTTCCATGTTGGACGCGGGCTACCAGGCGCCGATGTCATAGCCACACGGTTACGATGCGAACGTACATGCTTGTAGCGCATACCAGTAGGCATCGTAGGCAATGCTGCATCATAGCCCATGTAGCATTTTAACTATTATTATTGATTCTCTCTTGTGGAAGGAGGATCGATAAGGCAATCCTTAAAGGAGATGGTTTTGATCTTCATTCTGCAAGGCGAGAACTGAACATGATTTCGACGTTTCCACTTCTCGCCGCATTTGAACTCAACCCTCTGCAAGCGACCATCGATTACTACTCCCGTTGCTTGACCCAAGATGCGATCACCTGGATTGATAGAAAACTAAATCTAAACCAGAGCCAAGCAACTCAGAATTCGATTGGCTTTAGTGATCGATCGCTGGGCAATCAATTGCCCTCATGTGTCACGAAAGCAGGCCGGGGGATTCGCTCTCGGTTAGTCGAACTGGGGATATACAAGGAGAACGGACGCGAGGCGTTGCGTGGAACGATTACGATTCCTCTCTATTCCGAAGCGGGCTTGGTTACCGGTATTGAGGGGGTGCGATTCCGAAGATCTAATGGCAGTACTGAGCGTATCGTGATTGGAACCGGGAATGCGCGCTCCTGCGACGTATTCACAACCGAAACTTCACTTCCCACAGTACTGGCGCCTGAAACAATACCAGCCGATCTAGTCCATTCTGCCGTTACGGTATCTAGGGATGTGGGCATCGAGTCCGACCCGTGTGTCTCTGTGGATGCGACCTGCGTATTGATCACACGTGGTGATCGCCAGTATCGCGTCCGTGGAATGGACAAGAATCGGTCTTCGCTTTCACTCAAGGTTTCTATTGCTGCTAGCCGCGATGGCATGCTGTATCTGGATACGGTCGATCTCATGCGAGCGGTAGCTCGCAGTGCGTTCATTAAAGCGGCTGCGATAGAACTCTGTTCCCAGGAAGAAACACTCAAAAAGGATCTTGGGATCCTGCTGCTGCAACTGGAGGATCTACGCAACCGTCAAATCGACGCCGCCAAAGCGTTGCAACCAAAGACGCCAACTCTCACCGCCGAGGAAACACGCGAGGCCATGGCCCTGCTACAAGACCCTCAATTACCTCATCGCATCGGAGCGGACCTGGAACGGTGCGGAATGGTGGGCGAAGCATTCAATAAACTTGCCATCTATTTAGCCGTTGTCTCACGCAAGCTTAGTCAGCCTCTAGGGATTCTCATCCAGTCGTCCAGTTCGGCAGGCAAGACGACTCTCATGGATAGCATTCTGTCGATGGTACCACCCGAAGATTACTTGCGATTGAGCAACCTAACTTCGCAATCGTTGTATTACCTTGAGGGGGGCAGTGTCCGTCAAAAGACACTGGCCATCAGTGAAGATCATGGACTCGCTGAAGCGGCCTATGCCTTGAAACTACTCCAAAGCGAAGGAAAGCTAACCCATGCCACCGTTGCTAAAGGACCCAACGGCCAGTCCGTAACTCAAATCCATACGGTGCAAGGACCCGTGCAACTGCTGCTGACCTCCACCAGCCAAGACCTGGACGAGGAGCTATCCAACCGCTGCTTGGTTTTAACTGTTGACGAATCCTACGAGCAGACGAAATCGATCCAGCAGCGTCAACGCATGCTCCACACACGGATTGGAGAAGACCTAAATCGCAAGTCGACTGAGATTCTCCATCTGCATCGCAATGCGCAGCGGCTTCTCAAACCGCTCAAGGTGTTCATCCCCTTTGCCGAGAAGTTAACCTTTTCTAGCGACCGAACGCGTTTACGACGCGACAACCAAAAATACCTGACCCTCATTCAGGCGATCGCGTTGCTGTTGCAACATCAACGCCCAATCGTCGTCGATGCAGAAGGGCATGAATCGATCGACGTGGTTCCGCAGGATGTGGTGATTGCCAATCGTTTGATGGTAGAACTGCTAGGGAGATCCCTGGATGAACTTTCTCCTCAAACCCGTCGATGCCTGCAAGCGTTAGAGAGATTCGTCAAATTGGAATGCAAGGAGCAATCCGTCATTCGCGAGGATCATCGCTTTACACGTCGTGCGTTTCGGGAGTGGATCGGCTGGACCGATTTTCAAGTGAGAACGCACCTGGATCGATTAACGGATCTGGAATACGTCGTAGTCCACCGTGGCCACCGAGGCCGCAGCTACCTCTATGAGTTGGCATACGACGGTAGCGGAACCGACGGCAGCCGCTTTGTGGTGGGGCTCTGCGATCCCGCATCGCTCTAATTTCGAGCGCATATCAATCCAACTTTCAGGGTCTATGATCCGGAAAGATACCCCACTTCGAGGGTGGGGTGTGCAGACCTAAAGCCCACTTCGAGCATGCCTTGTGCCCAGCTTGGGGTATGCATGCAAGCGTTACGCAGTAACGACTTAGGCACATTCAGTGACGATTGAAGATCGAGCAAGCCCCTACTTTGCCTGTCTTGCACATGAATTCATACATACAGGTGATTCGTAGCCTGGGTCACTCATCCAGGGCTCAGCCCCCCAGTTTAGACCAAACCCGATCCACGCCCAAAGTTCCCGTTACCCCCAAGGATAGTCACATGCAGAGTTACAACGCATTACTTCAAGCCTACTTTACGGACTTGCGAGTCAAGAACTGGTCCGACGCGACCATCGATCGTCGAGAATACTCGCTGGGACGCTTTACCAATTGGTTGACCGAACGGAGTATCGAATCGATCTTGGAAATCACTCCGGAGATCGTCAATGCCTACCAGCGCAGTTTATACCATATTGGAAACCTGCGTACCAAGAAGCCACTGCGTAGCGCAACGCAGTCATCGTACCTGTGCGCCGTAGCGCATTGGCTTCAATGGGCTTGCCTTAGGAAATTCCTACCCTTCAATCCAGCCATGAACATGGAACTGCCTAAAGAAGAGCACCGCCTGCCTGTAAACTACCTCTCGGAAACCGAAGTAGAATCGCTTCTCAATGAAACGGATATCACAACCCCGCTTGGGATCCGAGATCGCGCGATCATTGAAACGCTCTACAGTTGTGCCATCCGACGAAATGAATTGCTGAACTTAGGTGTTTACGATGTGGATCGCAGCCGCCGGTTACTGATAATTCGTTTAGGGAAAGGAAAACGAGATCGCGTTGTTCCGATCGGCGTGCGCGCATTGGAATGGCTCGACAAGTACATTACGGACGTTCGGCCCTGGCTGCTCGAGGGAGGAGGTCGCAAGCGAGGTACTAAGATCGCCGAACCGACGACCAAGATCATCTTGCACAATACGGGTGCTGAAATGCATCCTACGAATCTATCGCAGTTGGTGCGACGGTACCTAACGTCAGCGGGGATTAAGAAGCCAGGCTCCTGCCATATGCTTCGGCACACGACAGCTACGTTGATGCTTGAGAATGGAGCAGATCTCCGCTCGTTGCAAACGATGCTGGGCCATGCAAGCTTGAACACGACTCAAATCTACACGCACATCACTATCGACCGTTTGCGAGCCGTACACGACGCCACACACCCCGCCAAACCGGACGTGCTGCCAATTCCGCCAACTCATGGCTAGGAATGCTACTAATGCGCAGTAGGAAGAAAAGAGCTCTAAACGTTGCGGCACGATGCTGCAACGTTTGGGCTGCGCTATTGAATACTCGGTTGTAGATCCCCCAGAGAGTATTGGAAGCCTCGCGCGCACGCGGGAGGCCCGAACCTCATCGCGTTCTGGACATTTACCAATGGACTCACCGCCATTGGCGTTCCTTTGCTAAACTGGTTGCTCAAAAACCTTGGGTAAGTGATCGGCAGGAAGAACGGACAGACGATGGCAATGAAGATTGGGATTCGAGCCTGGATTGATTTCGCGTTTCGAAAGATCTTCGGTAAACCTGGAAATGAGGTCTGTCTCATCAGCCTACTCAACGCTGTACTGCAGTTTCCAGATCCGATTGAATCCGTCGAGTATCTCAATCCATTCGGAATGAAGGACTTTGAGACCGACAAACTGGTTTGCGTCGATGTGAAGGCTACCGACAGGCGCGGTCGGGTTTTTGTCATCGAAGTCCAGATCGTGGTCCATGCGAGCTTCGCCAAGCGTGCCGTCTTTTATGCTTGCCAAGCGTACACCGATCAGCTTCGAGTTAGTCAAGGATACAAGGATCTCAAAGCAACCTATTCGATTTGTATCCTAATGCGGAATCTGTGGGACGACGACCAGCTTCATCATCAATTTCAATTGGTTGACCGGGAAAGCCGTCGGGTTTTAGAGGAATCGATCGAGATTCACACGGTCGAACTTGCCAAGTACAATGGAGGTCCAAGTGACATACGCGATGCGAGCGTCCTGGAACAATGGTCCTATTGGATCAAAAATTCGAGTGAACATACGGTCGAAGAGCTAAGAGAACTGCTTCCGGGACTAGGGTTTCTTCGGGCAACAGTTGAATTGAATGCGATTCGTGAGATAACGGAGGAAAAGCAAATGTACGATGCAAGAGAGAAAGCCAGCTTGGACATCCAGTCCAATTTGATGGACGCACGCCAAGAAGGCATTCAAATAGGCGAGCAGCGTGGCGAGCAGCGTGGCAAACTGAAGGCTAGCATCCAGATTTATGAGGGGCTACTTGGAGAAACGGTATCATCCGACAGCGAGTTGAATGACCAATCGCTTGAAGCCATGGAGGCGACCATCGCGCAATTACAACGACGACTTCGCGATCGTTCATCGTAATCGGCCAAACGGGGACCTTCCGTTTAAGAATGTATGCAAGTCCGTATTCGAATGCAGCCCTCTTTCTGCGACCGCAAAGGTCGGGTTCCGATTCGCATGACTTGCCCCAAGGTGGCAATTCGATATCTACCCAAATAAACCAATCGACGAGCATCCAAAACGTTGCACCGCCGTTCTGCAAGGCCTAGAATTTGGTTATGCCCACAACCTCGATTTCACCGAACGAACATTTGAAGCCTCGCGCGCACGCGCCCGCGGGAGGCCCAAACCTGATCGCGTCATTTAAAAATGACATCATAGGTCAAACCACGACTTCGTTTGCGTCCTCCACCAAGGTAGTGCATGGTGATGAGGCATCTGCATATGCCGGGGTCACGACACTCTACCATAGGAACCAGCAATATAGCGTTACCGCTTTAAGCGACTCCAGTGGCAACGTAAGCGAACGCTACGCCTACACAGCCTACGGGCAACCAACATTCCTGAACGCAACAGGGGCTGTGCAAACATCCTCTACAGCAAGTAACCGCTATACCTACACTGGCCGTGAGTGGGACTCAACACTCGGACTTTACCACTTCAGAGCTCGGTGGATGAGTGGGTTGTTAGGGAGGTTCGTTAGTCGGGATCCTTTCGGGTATTGGGGAGGAATCGGGCTTTATGAGTATGTAAAATCATCGTCACACAACTTTATCGATCCTTCTGGATTATCGTCGAAGTCCGCGTCATGCTATCTGAGGGATTGGGAAATTAGACGAGTTATTCCTCCAGGGAGAATTAACAAGATAAAGCGCCTCTATTGCATTTACCGTTGCCGTTGCCCAGGTGATAAGGAGGAAACGGAGCATTCTATTGATACCATGGCATGGGGAAATGGTGATATTGGCGCGGACCTAGTTTGCAGGTCAAAGATGAAGGACCTGGACCACCAATGCCCTTGCGATGAGGAGGAACCTCGGCCTGTTACAGTTCCCGACCCATCCCGTGTACCCTCTACGGAACCAGAAATTATTCCTCCACCGGAGATTTTTCCGTTTCCGGGTGTTGTGCATCCGAGACCAAATCCAGGTGTCCAACCGCAACCAATTCCGCGCCCATCGGTACCAGGCCCTCAACCAGTCACATCTCCTGGAATTTGGCCAAGAGCTTTAGGGCTGCCCTGGATATGGCTCTTTCCGCCCGGACCAGAAATTGGTCTTGATGGCGGGATGAACGGTTAGCAATTTGATCGTTCGTGTAACGGATATGCGGTAGATAAGTGAGGTCATGATGTTGGTTGACGATTTGCAGATTGGCGCGACGTACTATCGTTTCTACATGTCGCAGGGTCGCACACCAATTGTCGAAACCTGGGTGTACCGCGGGTATAAAAAGCTGTCGTCAAATTCAAGTCGATGCGATATGCCGAGTTTTTTTTATCAGTTTGAGCTTTACTCGGCAAACATCGAATCGTCATCGATTGTCAATTTCCCTAACAAAGTTGAAGTAGAACATGCCATGAAGGAATGGCCGGATTTTCTGGAGGCTGCAAACGAAAAATTTGATGACGTTTCAGAGCTTTGAGTTGACTGAAAAGATAAGGGGCCAAGTCGGGTCAAGTCTCTTAATCGGGATTACCACGCAATTGCACCGGCCCAATCACTGGATGTTGAAACGCGGTGTTAGGTCGGTCCAATGAGATGTTAGGAATTACAGAAGCATGCCCAGAAGCATCTACTAAAGAGCCCTCGCTTTTGAGGCATACAACGGAGATCTGGTCCCAAACAAATATCGATAACGGAAAGCGCCCAGGTTGTTGCGGATGAAGCCAGGGACACTTAGAATTTGGTCATGCCCACAAAATCGATTGCACCGAACGAACATTTGAAGCCTCGCTCGCACGCGCCCGCGGGAGGCTCGAACCTGATCGCGTCATTTAAAAATGACATCGTAGGCCAAACCACGACTTCGTTCGCGTCTTCCACCAACGTTATGCTTGGTGATGAGGCATCTGCATATGCCGGAGTCACGACACTCTATCATGGGAACCAGCAATATAGCGTTACCGCTATAAGTGACTCCAGCGGCAACGTAAGCGAACGCTACGCCTACACAGCCTACGGACAACCAACATTCCTCAACGCATCAGGGGCTGTACAAACAAGCTCTGCTGCAAGCAACCGATACACCTTCACGGGCCGTGAGTGGGATGCAACACTCGGCCTGTACCATTTCAGAGCACGATGGATGAGCGGGATGACAGGACGATTCCTCACCAGAGACCCTATCGGATACAACGCAGGAGTAAATATTTATTCGTTTGTGCGCGGTCGGTCTCTGTTTCAACGCGACCCGCTTGGCCTTCAAGAAGATGGTTACCAAAAATGTATCAACACAGAACCAGTCCCACCGCCTAGCGGCCCGTGGACAATTGGTGCAAATTCGAGTCACAGATATGACAGCATGTGGACTCTTCCGGGCTTCCTCTGGCCTGTGAGATATGTATATGACTGGAACGAGAGAGTAAAGTATCGTAAGAGTTTTATTCTCATTGCTTCTGGCGCAGGGGAGAATTGCACAGGCGACCCAAAGGCCAATGATGTATTACGCGTTGGTTATTCCTACCAAACAGGGACGGAGGTCATCCAAACCGTAGAAGAAGGGATAGATGTGTCTGGTGGTGAGGCTGATTTTGGACTCGAGCTCAAGATCTCGAACAAAATTAGCTCTAGCGTTAGAAACTCCCTATCCGAGACCATTACAAGTGAGTATCGCGCACAGATTCCGAAGTGCCGATTTCGCAAGATAGCGCTTTTTCAAGAAGTAAAAGAGTACGTTCGTGAAGGCTCTGGTGAATGGACAATTCTTGGGCTTGGACTAATTCATAATGGAACGTTTTCCTTCTCTGAAAAATGGATCGTAAAGACGGGTAACATAGTCATGGTCGACGTTTGCGGAGGCGATTCTGAGTGTGATTGCTGCAAGAAGAAGTAAACTCCTATTCGCACTAGGGTTAATCACCGTTCTTGTTTTGTCATTTTCTACATGCAGATTCTTAGGTTTCGTAGCAAGTGGAAAATTGACATCTAGAGGTGGTGCAAGCAGAACGGATTCAGTCTTCGTCGAAATTGGAACTTCCGATGGTGTGTTTTCTCGTGAGCATAATCCATCTGTTCCAGATCGCTGGTCGTACACTTCGGTCGACCTCAATGGTAAAGTGGAATTGTTTGATTGCTCAATAGACGCTAGTGGGCAGCTAACGGTTATGAATGGCAATAGTGTCGCAACAGTAGATCTTAAGGAAAAAATCGGGAAACGAATTTCGGTGAAGCTCGATGGTAATGATCTGCGTGTAGAGTTTGACTTGAATGACTGATTGAAAGGACGAAAAAAGGTGCGAATCTCTTAATAGCGATTGTCATGCATCTGCACCGAAGCGATTGGAAAAAGGGTCAGGTCGTCAGGTCTCTTCAACGCGATTGGGACTCCTCCGCGCCGAAGTGATTGACAACACCCTGGCAAGAAAAGAAATATCGGGTCAGGTCTCTTAAAAGTGATTGACAGTTCAATGCACCGAAGCGTGCGGCTACAACTTCGCAATACTGGGTCCTAAATGCTGGCGAAAGTGCTGTTCCCAACAAGACGCAATCTCCATTCGCCCGCAACCGTATCGAAGATGGATCTAAGTTGCCCGCGTCGAGACACATTCTTGGCCGCTGGTCTGTCAGTCACGAAAGAACTGAGATGGCGAAACATGGACGCTTATCGACAGCCTGGCCAAGGGCATGGAGCCTATCGGATACGGGAAGCCCCGCGCGGGAGGCCCGAACCTCATCGCAATCTAGACATTTACCAAAGATCGCACCGCCATTGGCGTTCCTTTGCTAACGGCAGCCTTGGATACACCAGACGTTTGGCTGCCGAAAATGAGCCCGCGTGTAGCTCCTTTCTGCGACCGCAAAGGACGCGTTTGTCCCAACGTTGCAATTCGATATCTACCCAAATAAACCATTGGACGAGCATCCAAAACGTTGCACCGCCGTTCTGCAAGGCCTAGAGTTTATTCATGCCCACAATCTTGATTTTACCGAACGAACAATTGACGCCTCGCGCGCACGCGCCCGCGGGAGGCCCAAACCTGATCGCGTCATTTAAAAATGACATCATAGGTCAATCTGCGACTTCGTTCGCGACTTCCACCAAGGTAATGCATGGTGAGGTGGCATCTGCAGATGCCAGGGTCACGACACTCTATCATGGGAACCAGCAATATAGCGTTACCGCTTTAAGCGACTCTAGTGGCAACGTAAGCGAGCGCTATGCCTATACAGCCTACGGACAGCCAACATTCCTGAACGCATCAGGAGCAGTGCAAACAAGCTCGGCAGCTGGCAACCGTTATACCTACACTGGCCGTGAGTGGGACTCGACACTTGGCCTGCACCACTTCAGAGCACGATGGATGAGCGGATTGACTGGGAGGTTTCTCACCAGAGACCCCATCGGGTTCAATGACGGTTGGTCTTTGTATGGTATTTACATCGGCCTATCCAAGTCAGACCCAAATGGAGAAAAGATTACTTCCTGCATTTTTTGCGCGGCTTGTGCAGTCGCTCTAGAAACTGCTTGTGGAATTCCATGTGCCATTGATGGTTATTGGGATGTTCCTGGAGAGGGAGTGGCAGTGTGTATCGGGAAATGCAACTTAGCTATCGGGGAGATATGTTCTCATGGTTCAGGAATGGTTGCTTGTTTGGTATGTGGGTCGGGATGTTTGGATTGTCTGTTGATGAAAGTTCTCGATCATCCCCCTCCGCCTCCAAAGCCACCCATCAGGGTTAACCCCGATACCTGTAACCCATACGCTCCGCCGCTTATATAGTCGTTTACTGTGATCAAACAATTAGGTAGCGAAGATGCAAGTACATAGATTGTTTGTTGGAGTGATCTGTGCGGACCTTGATGCGGTGTTTTGGACGTCCAAGTATTCTTTCGCAATCCTTGGTGCGTGTATTGGCTTGGTGGCAATCGGTACTTTTGAGTCAGTGCCAGTATTGTTAGTGCAAATAGCTGTAGTGGGCGCTTTTGCAAGGTTCCTTGTCAACATCGGCCAGTTAAAGCGTAAGCAATGGGCTGGATTGCTGCTGGTCTTCGTTATGGTGTATGCGTGTATGATATTTGTTGCGGAACTAGTTCATGGAACCTTCCTTCGGTCGATCCTTCAATTGAACGGAGCGATTGTTTTCCTTGCAATTGCTTACAAGATTGGATTTCTTTGCCGTGTGATATCGTCATCCGCGAGGGAAATCAAAGGCAGCGACTACGTGTCAGCAACCGAAACTACCGCGGAGCACTGAATTCGCTGGTTTTTCGCACTCCTAAACCGCCCGAAAGAAATCGTGACCGAAGTACGGATGTCTCCTTTCGGGCGGAATGAATACTGGCCTTGTGATGTTGAAGAAGGAATAAGGGGTCAGCGACGGTCTTAATTCAGGGCAATAGCTGAATCGCAAAAATTGTAAATTTGCGATTTCCGTTTTGTGGAGCTGCGCGGTCAGTGCTCCTTGGGACCAGCCCCAAACCCCGGGATTTTTTCAGGCATGGCTCGGAAAATCAATCTTCTCAGCAACCGATTTCTGTTCCAATGCGGGCGCAGGCCGAAGAGGACCAAGGCTCTGTGGGGACACAACCTTGGAAGGAATAAGCCGGCCACAGCGAGGGCCCTCTGACAGATTCATTCCGGGCGTGTTTGTGTTATACGCAAGTTAAGCGTGAGGTACATCCATGGCTGCATTCGATTACGGACTTGCGGTACGATCTTAAGCGGAAGGTCTCCGTTTGGCTGCTTTTGCTTTTTTTAGAATCATATTCCGATTAATTGAATGCCTTCCTGGCGCCCCTCTTGGCGTGCGTCCATCAAATTGGAATGAATGTACAGGCTGACTTTCTCTTGCTCGCAATTTTTTCCGAAGTCCTACAGCCCATCTGCTGGATCCCTAATGACTAGCTGGAGTCGCGCCCGAAAGTGCTTTGACTCGGGATCGACTTTCACGAAATCTCGAATACTTTCTGGAACTCCGGACCAAACCCCAGTTTCGTAAAATAGTACTTCTGTAGAACGACATTCGTTTAACACGGATTTGTCTATCTGCAAGGAACTATAGTCTCTGACCTCAACTTCTGATTCATCAAACTCACGTCGAGTCCCATCTTCAAGACTTATTTGAAATTTGCGATGAGTATCCGATTCGTTTTGGAAATCTAATTTGCCTCTCATGACTTCCCCTAAGGATGCGTCGAATCTTCCTTGAATTTGAACATCGCCTTTCAACAGTTCATCTATCGTCACTTCCGCAGTGCTCTTTTTGCTGCCAAGAGAATGATCTATCGCAAAATTGATATCGACAGCTTCGTTTAATCGAAAAACTCGAATACTCGGGACTAATGAGAACACCCCCATCTCGCCAAAAACGCGTTGTGGCTTCGTTCGACGAAAGTCGATTGGGGAAAACAAGGCTTCAAGACTCTCTGTTATTAAGTACTCGCCGTCCACGGGCATGTCGAGGGATGAGTCTTCGAAGAAGGCAATTGGACGGTAAGCCTTGCTGATTGTGTCTGTGAAAGACCTTGATCCCTTGTTGCCAAAGTTTGCCGTGACACGTACAGCCCCAATTCCTTTCTGGGACGAGTAATCGCCTGTCAGGGTTGCTTTGATCGGCCAACCAAGTGGAACCCCAAAGCGACCAAGCAAGCTCACACTTCCGTTACAGAAGTCGTCTAGCTTTACTACTCTTGATTTCTCTTGGCATTTTGCTGTCCCAACGGACACTAGTGATATAGCAATCGTTAGTAAGATAACTCTTGAAGAATGCATTGACTTTCTACCTCGGGCTAGGTGAAGGAATCGTCGGATTTTGAGACTTACCCTTCTTGCATTTTTCTTTGCATGTTACGCACCACATTGTTTGTGGATAGTCCGGGCTATCGAGCGGACTTGGGCAGATCGATACAGTTGACCTTCCAGTTGTACCTACTTGTCCTTGATTTACCCAAATGTACCAACCATTCATATAGAGTATGTAATTGAACATTCCGTTACCAGGATCAGTGCTTGGAACACCAGGAGTCGTCGGGGTCGGATCGATCGGGTGCGGAAGAACAGGCGGATAGTCACCTTCAACTGGCCACGGCCATGGACTTGGCACGTAAAAGCCATCATCCCCTAATGGCCAGCACTTTCCTTCCGGCCCGGATACTCCCTGCTTAGCAAAGATCACAGGCTCTTCACCTTCCTTGCATTTGAAATCAGATATGCTCTTTGGAATTCCGCCGCCGGACTTTTCAGCTTTAGCGCACCTTGTGTTTGGCATTGCTTCTGGATATTGTTCGCCAATTTTCGGGCCGCCTGTCGAACATGTTCCACCATATTGTGCACAACCTACAATTCCAACGCATCCTCGCCGTATATGGAGAAAATAGCCTATGCTTGATGGGCCGGTGTGCCCCGATTTTACAAGGTTCACAAAGTCGTCTAGCGACATGGTGAAGCATCCGTCTTTATCTGGGCCATTCGTGCCGGGAAACGGATTTGTTTGCTGTGACGGTACAGTATCAAATAATCCAACGGGATCGAGCCTCGAAAGTGACGCAGCGAAAAAGTAAATGTTTTTGTTTCCCAAGTACCCGATAGGGTCTCTGGTTAGAAACTTCCCAGTCAACCCGCTCATCCATCGAGCTCTGAAGTGATGTAGGCCGATTGCTGCATCCCATTCGCGGCCGGTGTAGGTATATCGGTTGCTTGCAGCAGAGCTTGATTGCACTGCTCCTGATGCGTTGAGGAATGTGGGTTGTCCGTAGGCTGTGTAGGCGTAGCGTTCGCTTACGTTGCCGCTGGAGTCGCTTATAGCGGTAACGCTATATTGCTGGTTCCCATGATAGAGTGTCGTGACCCTGGCATCTGCAGATGCCACCTCACCATGCATTACCTTGGTGGAAGTCGCGAA
>CAIXME010000472.1 GCA_903920425.1 uncultured Pirellula sp.
ATCCTTCCCCCGTTACGGTCTCCTTGGCTTTATCCAAATGCATGACTTCAGCCAGCATGAGAAACATAACCATCCCGCGATAGATATCGACGCTTGCCACACGCACCCTGGGGGCGGTTGACGCAGTATTATCCGTTGGTTTGTTCATTGGATTGTCCATTACTGATTCACCATGTCGTCCAGCTGTCTAGCTGCGGTGTGCGTTAAAAATCGCCGCGAGATGTAATTGCCAAGGTCATGCAGTTGCGTTGAGAACTCTTTCAAATTGCTCTTGAGTATCGTGCGTTCCAGTTTCCCGTTTTCATCCGGGACAACATGCTCACCCAATGCATCTGCATCGAACAACCTCAAATTGCCTCTGCATTCCGTGATCCGTTTTCGGTAGCGAGCAACCTCGGCTTTGTCCGAGGTCGGCAGTGCATCGAGATGTTGTAAGATCTGCAGAAACTGGAAAGCCAGTCCACGAGGGTTGGACGGGTCTACCACTAACAAATCCAGCACCGGGCCAATTTCGTAACTCATCAAATAGCGATAGCGATACGTCATCGAGCTATCGCAAATTTCCAGCATCGACTCAAGCAACTGCCGCGGAGATTTCGCGTAGGGAACCAGCAAATGCTCAATGAGTCGCAAGAGGTTTTGAGCACGATCGATTCGACGGCCCAGGTCCAAGAAATGCCAGCCGGGACCGCGCGTCATGCTTTCCGATGCCAACCCCGCAAAACCAGACAAACTGGAGATCACTTGATTGAGTGTCGATAGCGCTTCGCCCATCCGTTCGCGTTGCCCTGACCACGGCACAAGAACAGAATAGTCTAGTTTGCTTAGGATTTGCCAGGAATCGAGACTGAGCCTGTCTCGAATCGTTTCCGCATTTCTCAAAATACCATTTACGGAATTCGCTAAGCCGTCGGATTGTTTTTGATCGAACACGAAACTCAAAATCGTTTGTCGCATTTCAAGCAACGCCGCCGCTTCGTCGTTTACGGGAGAGTCTGCGGCCAATTTGGAGTTGTCGCTCAAGGCACGAATCACTTGCCAAAACGCAGGCAAGGAATCCGAGGAGATCTCCGAAGTTAGCTGCGCACTGCAGTAACGTGCATGCCGAGCCATGAACTCCGTTCGCTCCGCAAAACGTCCCAGCCAAAACATGTGCTCGGCTACGCGACTGGGCAAGTCCATAGCGGTCCGTCGCAATTCGACAGATTGCTTTCCCGAGTTTAGCAATGTAAACGGTTTGACAGGTCCGTTGTTGAGCACCCAAATGTCTTTGCTCATCGAGCCGCAGGTGAGGCTTTCATCTAGTTTGGCTGTTGAGTCGCTGACTCTAGCGATACCGCCGGGCATGATCTCAAATCGATCTTTGAATGCGCATCCCATCAACCGTATAACGGAAGGCCATGCGACGACATGATTGTTTACCCAGGTTGGCGTGAGGCCAAACTCAGGCTCCTCTGTCGCAACGTAGCGCCACGGGGACGTCCGAATATCGGAAGCAATCCGTTGCTTTTCGAAATCGCTCAAATGTGCTCCGTGCGTTTGGGTTGCCGAATGGCGCACAAAGGAGTCACGAAGAAGCAATCGGGACATGTTCGCAATCACATACTCCATGGAGTCGCGATCACCACACCACCACATAGGACGATTTGGAAGCTTGAGATCTTCACCAAGCAAAGCTTTGCATATGCGTGGCAGGATCGCGGTCACCGCTGGGCTTTCGGTCCAGCCGGTGCCTAGATTGTTGGCCAGAAGTACCTGCCGTTCTCGGGCCGCTTGTGCCAATCCAGGAATTCCTTCGCTCGACGACGGATCGATTTCGAGCGGGTCGCACATCGTATCGGGGAGTCGTCGCAGAATACTTTCGATTCGCACTAAGCCACCGAGGGTCTTCAGATATACGCAGCCACCGCGCACGGTTAGATCAGCTGTCTGCGTTAACGTGTATCCTAGGTAGCGAGCCAAGTACGCATCTTCGAAATACGTTTGACTCTGTACTCCAGGGGACAATAACGCAGATCTCGCGTTCTTTTCCCTAAATGGAGATGCGTCCTGTAGCGACTGTCGCAACGTAGAAAAAAAGCCAGCCAAGCGCTGAACTTGCATCTTCTGGAAATCATCCGAGAGTACTCGCGACATAGCGAGTCGGTTCTCGACCGCGTGCCCGCACCCGCTCGGTCCTTGCGTGCGATCGGCGATGACCATCCAATCTCCATTGCGGGATCGGGACATCTGAGCAGCGTACAAAAACAACATCCGGCTGCTTTGCGATCCAAGAGGGCGACGAGCCGCACGCAGATAAGCGGGGCATCCGTACACTAACTCCGTCGGCAAAATGCCTTCTTGGATCAGCCGTTGCTCTCCGTAGACGTCCTGCAATAGTAAGTCCAAAACCAGCATCCGCTGTTGCATGCCAGCAGCCAGGAAGCTCCATTCTCGAGGTTCGATCACCATCGGAATGGGGTCTAGTTCCCAGGCCTGTGGCACACCAGACTTGATCAATTGCCCGGACGATGCGGGTGGGTTCTCTTTCAGCGACTGCTTTGCACTGCGCCAGCGGAGGTAGACTTCCGGGCCGGTTAAGCGAGGTTCTAATCCAATGAGTCGTCGGTAACCGGTTCGAACCTCCCCTTCCTTGGTCGTCAATTCATCATACGGGCCATTGAAACACCGGTAAGCGTTCAACAGTTCCGTAATTGCGTCTGCATCCTTGCTATTCGCGTCTGGCATCTCCTATCCGTTCCGTTATCGTGACCCGCTGTGTCCAGCGAGCGAGTTCGTTTCAATCGACATAGTTAATCACTCAGATGGCTCGAGAATTGGCGGAGCTTAGGCAGCCAGTTCTTCCAGTTTTGTTTTGAGCTGGTCAAGCACCTGTTTGACAGCGTCGCCGATTCCAGGGATTGCAAGAATCTTTTCTAGCATGGGATTGAGTTTTTCGATTTGCGATTTCACCAGGCTTACGAGCGCCGATTTTCCTTCTGCAGGCAGAGCACCTAAGCCTTTGGAGAACGTCTCTATTGTCCCCAGGGACTCTTTCAAAGCAGGGAGTGCAACGTCGGCGCTGGCAGCGTCGGTAATGCTTTCCAGTTTGGAGAATACGCCGTCCATAGCACCGGTCAAGGCCGAGTTTATCGCAGTTGGGGCGGCGAGAGCGTCTTTGATCGCTTCGGTTGCCTTTTCTTTTGCCGCCATTGCGGACTTTGTCAAGCTCTCGCTGGACTTGGTGACTTCCTTGATCGCCTCTTTGGTCCCTTGCTTTACATCTTTCGACTTGTTGTTTAGCACGAAAATCGCTGCGCATACGAGCCCGGCTACCAAGGCGATTGGAACCAAGATTTTCCCAAGTTGGTTCGAGGCTTCTGCTGCTAGCGGCTGGGTTGCGCTGGAAACATTGGCCGCAAGTGATTGCAAACCATTGATGCCGGCAAAGGAAAGGCCGCTCGGGATTGCGGAAGTGATGGAATTGGTTTGGTCGCTCATCAGCTTGGTGATTCCAGAGCTGTTTATCGAGCCTCCTTTGAATGTGGAGCCGATCGCGCCAAGCACGATTGGGGTTAAGTAGCTCAGAGCCTTTTTTATCAACGAAACATCCAAGCCGGTGTATTTGGCGATGGCCATGCAGACGCCATCCAGTGCGTTCCCACCTAGCAGTCCCGAGAGCAATGCGCCGCCATCAGCGCCTCCAGCTAACAACTTGCCCAGATCGCCGAACGATCCCGAGTCCATTCCCTTGATGGCTTGTGCAACGCGATCCGCGCCACCTGGGTTGGATGCAGCACCGCTCAATCCGGCTAGAATCGCAGGTACACCTGCAGCGAGAATCTTGCTGGTGTCCGAGTTGCTTGCCCCGATCATCCCGGCCAGCTTGGTCGAAAAGTCTCCACCAAGTTGGTCCTTTAGCATGTCTACAAGATTCACGTTGCATCGCCCTTTGCTCGAGAGTGTTTATCAACAAAACTTCATCGAAGTAGTATAGCGAATTTCTACCGGTAAATGCCGTTGTACGGTATGTTCTATCTACGTCGCCTTGGTTGTTATTTCTGGACATTCGGAAACGGGCAGCCAACTTTAATTGAAAGTCCTAAATCTAGGACAATTCACTGTGTTTGTCGTACGTCCTTTGCTGATATCGGAACGGTGAGGCATGAACCTCCTATCGAGTCGCTCCAAGCTCGTTGCCGCAATTTTTTCGAGGCTGACCCGCCGCTCCAACGTTTCGGTTAGCCACTTCTTCGATCGATTTACGCAACCCCTCGATATCCAACACCCGATCCGTTCCCAAGCTACCCGTGGAGATTCTTCTATGCGCACCTTTGTGGCGGCTGCATTGTTTACTGCAGCCCTGTCGTCGACTGCATTTGCTCAGCTAACTAGCATGTTTCAGAACACGAACCATGACTTTGGAACGGTTGCGCGAGCTGCCAAAACCGAGTATCGGTTTCTTTTTGACAACCCGTACAATCAACCCATTCATGTGCGCAGCGTGCGGACATCTTGCGGTTGCACATCGCCAAGTGTTGAGACCGAAGTTGTGCCTGCCGGCGGCCGTGGCAGCATCCTCGCTAAGTTCAACACGGGTACCCACACGGGAGCTCGTGCTGCTACGCTGACCGTGACTTTCGACAAGCCAACTTTTGGCGAAGTTCAATTGCACGTTAAGGGCTACATTCGATCCGACGTCGTTTTCCAGCCAGGTGAAGCTTCGTTTGGAAACCTGATGCAAGGGCAAGCCAAAACGATCGAAGTCGCCGTTGATTACGCAGGAAAGCCCACATGGCAAATCAGCCGCGTTTCGGCCAGCGATTCGTTCATCACTGTGACACCATCGGAGATCTCCCGTCAAAACGGCCGAATTCGTTACGCATTGGCAATCGAAATCAGCAATGCCGCACCAGCTGGCCCAATTGAAAGTGAACTCGTCGTCCACACCAACGACAAGAATCTATCCACGATTCCATTGCGGTTAGTCGCAAACATCACTCCTGAGATTTCGGTTTCTCCCCAAACCCTCTCCTTGGGAGATATCCCAAGTGGCGAAGCGATCAAAGAAATGATTGTCCTCAAAGGGCACAGTCCGTTTATCGTAAAGTCAATCGAAAGCGACTTGTTCGACATCGAGACGGCTGTCAGCGACGAAAGCAAGACACTGCATGCGATTCCGTTGATCATCAAAGCTAAGCCAGGGCAGTTTGGTCAAGAGATCAAAGGCAAGATTATCTTCACGACCGACCTTGCTGAAAAGCCGACGATTGAAATCGGCGCGGTATTCCGACTCAAGGCGACTTTGGACGAGTAAGGCTTGATTGGTCAAAGACCTGCTGGGCCTCAGTCGGGGCCCAGCATCTAGTTATTCAACGAAATAGGCTGCAGGAAACACTGCGGCCTATTTTTTTTGAACAGTGTTACAATAATGAGGGCCTGAAAACAACGCTTCATTAAGTCTGATTGAAAAACCAATGAGTCATCCGCATAGCGCAAACACGTCACTTCCCGAGCCCTCAGTCGTCCCTGTACAAGGCCTGCATTGCGGTCATTACTTTTATCGGTGGCGCCGCGATATCCTTGCGGGCATGGGGAAAGATCAGGTAGCGTCGCACCTTGATGGCTTTTTTCATGCGATCGCCCCAGAAGGAACCGATCGCCCGGAGCGTTTTCAATCGTTTATAGTTAGTGGCCACAAGGCAGACTTTGCGACTGTCATGATGGATCCGGATCCGCTGAGGATCGACAAGGTGCACCAGCGATTGATGGCTTCGTATCTAGGGGCTGCCATTGAGCCGGTTTATTCCTTTGTTTCGCTTTCCGAAATCAGCGAATACCTGCCGAACAAGGAGCAATACGCTGCCAAATTGATTCGCACCGGAGAAGACCCCGAATCGGCAACGTACCAAGCTAAAGTTGCGTCCTACGAAAAGCGTCTGCCGATGATGCACGCGCAGCGGTTGGCTCCTGAGTTCCCCAATTGGCCGGCAATGTGCTTTTATCCAATGAATAAAGCACGCAATGTTGGCGCAAACTGGTTCCTCGAACCCTTCTCCGCGCGCACTGAGATGATGGCGGAACACGCTCAAAGCGGAATGGCATTCGCCGGCCGAGTGACCCAATTGGTAACGGCTTCTGTTGGGATCGACGACTGGGAGTGGGGTGTAACATTGTGGGCGCGGAACCCGCAATTCTTGAAGGATATCGTTTACACCATGCGATACGATTCCGCCAGCGCACGCTTTGGTCAGTTCGGGTCGTTTTACACAGGCTATCTGGCTACCGGCCCTCAAATCGCTGAGCATTGCTGCTTGATTACCCCTGCTTAGCCGGCGTCCGACTAAAGCTAGGGCATTAGTCTTCTGCGGGATTGCGCAACAAGTCGCTGCGCCGAAGCATGGTCTTTTCGACAGATTGTTGTTCACGCCATTTCGCTATTTTCGCGTGGTCGCCACTGAGGAGTATCTCTGGGACTGCGCAACCGCGGAATTCTGGGGGGCGCGTGTATTGAGGAAACTCGAGAATGCGATTGCCTCGCGAGAAGGAATCATCGAGGCTGCTCTGTTCGTCCCCGAGTACACCCGGAATCATTCGAACGGTGGAATCCACAATGACCATCGAAGCGACTTCTCCGCCGTTGAGCACGTAGTCGCCGATGCTTAATTCCATCGGATTGAGGATGTCGATAACGCGTTGATCAAACCCTTCGTACCGTCCACAAAGCAGAATCATGCGGTTGATTTGCGATAGTTGCTCGACGCGTCGTTGGTTGAGTCGGTCCCCTTGGGGGGTGGTCAAAACCACGACACCTGGTGTTGGGTCCATCGCCTGGATGGCTTCTACGCAATTGACGACGGGTTCAACGCAAATCAGCATTCCCGGGCCGCCACCATAGGGGCGGTCGTCGATTTTGTGGTGCTTTAAATCGGTCGACCACTTTCGTAGATCGTGGATGTGGACTTGTACTAGTCCTCGGTCGATCGCTTTTGCGAGCAGGCTTTGCGAGAGGTAGCCAGAGAATATCTCGGGGAAGAGCGTTACGATGTCGAATCGCACAGGAATTTGACCTCGAAATCAAGCTAGAGCCAAAAAAAATCGCCCGGCGAAAACACCAGGCGAATAAGAAGGGTCGCAATCATGCGGAAAGCAGCAACAGCGGAACGGATGTTACGACGCTGGGGTTGCTTCGGGTTGCTTGGCAACTGTGCGTCCAAGGCGGCTCAAGGCCTCGGCTTGTTGTTGAAGGTGAGTGCCTTCGGAGCCGTACTTCTTGATCAAGACGCTAACGTTGTCGCTCGGTTGAGCACCAACGCTCAACCAATACTTGATTCGTTCGCCCTTTAGGATTGCTCGCGCATCTGTTTCGCGGCACATAGGGTCATAATGGCCAAGCTCCTCGAGGACGCGACCATCTCGTGGACTGCGTTGATCGATGGCGCAGAGACGATAAAACGGGCGGTTTTTTCTGCCCAAACGCTTCATTCGAATACGAACCGACACTGTGCTAATTCTCCGTGAAAACTTAATTTAAGGGGGACAGAATGATACCCTCTTCTAAAAACCATGTGGAGATGTATTCTCCAATTTTTGCGATCCAATTTCGGACTATCCTCGTTTTTTCTTCCTGAGCTGCCTTTCCCGCTCCTTTTGCATCTTCTCTCGCTCTTTGGGGGAAAGGCGTTTTCCGGTGCTTCCCTTGACCTTGAGGCCGGCCATCGGGCTAAACGGGTTATTCGCCATCATTCCTTGCATTTGCTGCAGCATCTTCATTTTGTCGCCGACGCTTCCCGAGGTGGCCATTTGCAGCATCGGGGCCAGCATTTCGAACTGTTTGACTAGATCGCTGACTTGGTTTGGCTGGACACCGCACCCCTTTGCGATCCGGTTTTTTCTGGACGGATCGATGATTTTCGGGTTTTTGCGTTCCTCTGGCGTCATGGAATCCACGATGCCCGTCAGTCGGCGCATCTCTTTGTCGCTGTCCGCGTTGGCCATCATTTTTGACAGGTCGCCCATCCCTGGCATCAACGTCAGCATCTTGGTCATCAAGCCAGGCTTTCGAAGCTTTTGCATCATGTCGCGGAAGTCGCCCAGAGTGAAAATACCCTTGGACATTCGCTCTTCTAGTTGCTTTCGCTCCTTTTCGTCGATGAGCTTGTGCGCTTCTCTGGCCACTTCGAGAATGTCGCCCATCTCCAATATTCGGCTGGCCATTCCTTCGGGGCGAAACGGTTCGAGCGCATCCATATGCTCGCCCGTCCCGATGAATTTGATCGGAACTTGCGTCACAGCCTTGACGCTGAGCAGTGCACCGCCGCGTGCATCGCCGTCCAGTTTTGTCATGATGACCCCGTCCAGGGACAGTGCATCATTAAATGCCTTGGCGCTGTTGACGGCGTCTTGGCCCGTCATGCCGTCGACCACCAAGTAAACTTGTTGCGGAGCGACGTGCTTGTCGATTTGTTTGAGTTGGTCCATCAACTCCTGATCGATGGCCAGTCGGCCTGCGGTGTCGAAAATCGCAACGTCTGCCCCGGCCGCCTTGGCCTGAACCAGCCCCTCGCGGCAAACCGCAACCGGATCCGTAGCCCCAAGTTTGCTAAAAACGCCCACTCCGAGTTGCTTGCCAAGGACGTGGAGTTGTTCGATCGCAGCGGGGCGTTGCAAGTCAGCTGCGATAAAGAACGGTTTCAGTTTCCGCTCTTTTATTAGCTGGGCTAATTTTCCGCAGGTGGTTGTTTTGCCGGCGCCCTGGAGTCCGCACATCATGATGCTGGTGAGTTCGCCACGTCGCATCGGGATTTCGTTGTCGACTGGCCCGAGTAGTGCGACAAGTTCTTCGAAGACGATTTTGATTAGTTCTTCGTGGGGGCGGAGGGACAGCAGGACTCGCCGACCTTCTGCGGCGGACGAGACATCCGACATGAATTGACGGACCACGTCGATATTGACGTCCGCCTCAACCATGGACTTTTCGACCATGGCGAGTCCATCTCTCATATTAGCTTCGGTCAGTTTTCCCTTACCACGCAAAGACTGAAACGCGGATTGAAGGCCTTCTTGGAGCGACTGAAACATTGGATAGACGATTGTGTTCGAAGGAAATTTATGAAAGAAATGGTCTAACAACGGAGCGGGCTGCTGGGTCTGGTCGCCGTTTTCGAAGTAGTTCTTTAATTTGTATTCTTAGTATTGAATCTTCGAAAGAGACAGCTGGGGAACTTTTATGGCCGTTCCCCCCTCCAAGGTCCGCATCGAGTTGTAGCAAACGTAGCGATTGTATAGCGTTCCTGAGCGGTGAAGTCCCAATTAGTGGGGCATTACTGGGCGGAAGTCAGTCCTAAATGCTAGTGATTCGTTGCATTGTTATCTCCGCGAATTAGACTCGAAATTGCGGCCCGCAATCGAGTCGCTTATCGTTTTGGCCCTTGTTTTTGGCACCTGAAGAGGTTCGTCGATGACCACCGTCGGTTTCGGAAGTGGTTCTTTTTCCAGCAATAACCCTCGTAATTCGAAGGGCAAGAAGCGTAAACAGCTGCTTGCACGGAGATCCCTGCTGGAGTCTTTGGAAACGCGACACCTGATGGCGGCTGGCCCGCAATTGGTGGGTGTCCAGCCCAATGAGGGGTCATTGATTGCCCTCGGTAGCACGGGCGCCAATGCGACGGTGCTCAATGTGAGTCCGCGCGAGATCGTGCTGCGGTTTGATGACACGACTGCGCTCGATGCAAACACATTGAGTGGTATTCAAATCAAGCGTGCTGGTGCTGACGGCAACCTCGAGTCAGCCTACTTGAGTACCGATTTGGGCACCAATGGCCAGGTTGTATTGGACTTTAGCGCATCGCTTCCTGGGCAGCAAGGGAACGGGCTGGAGTTGCGATTCACTCAATCGTCGCGTTCCTCGAGCATCCCAGGCAAGGCGGCTAGCTGGCCAATCTTGACCGTGTCCGGAGCGAGAGTAAACATCGATGTCAACATTCAAGCAGGAAACAAAACAACCGCGTCGGATCTGATTCGCGCGATGACCGAAGATCCGCAAGTGTCGGCGAAGGTTTTGGTTAAGCGTCTCCGCGGGCTGGAAAGCACTGCGATTGCGGACACTGTACCAGCAAACCGCGTTCTGACTTTGCAAGGGGCCGACAGCGCTCGCGTTTCGTCCAATTTGAACTCCGGAAGCAACACGCTCCAAGTTGAGTTCGTTTCGAATCGTCCTGGAAGCTCAGGAGCAAACAGCCGAGTCGAAATCGTTTCTCAAGATTTCGGTGGGCAATTGCCACCCCAGGTTTCAGTCAATGGCCTCGTAGTGCGAGTGACCGTCAACAGCAACTCTCGCTTCTTGACGACAACACAAGAGCTGATTGACGCAATCAACAATTCGCCTGAAGCCCAAAACGTTTTGCAGGCTCGGCTGATCAGCGGCTCCCCATCGTCTCGGATCGGCGCCAATTTCTCCACGCTCACCTCGTTGGCCTTGGTCTCGGGCGATGATGTGGCGATAACACCAGCGTACATTGGGTTCGGCGACTCCGATCGCGAAGTGATTGTTCGCTTTGCAGAAACGCTGCCTGATGACTTCTATCTCATCGATATTCTTGGCGTTGGTCCATTCGCTTTGCGGAATGTTGCAGGGTTGCCATTCAATGCCGGCAACAATCAAAGCGTTCGCTTTGATTTGGATTTGGGAACGACCGTTCAAGCCGTTGTGCCTCAGCCCACTGTGCGTGGCGCAAACGGCGTGATGACTCAATTGCGAAATCAAATCTATGTCTATTTCAACGATGACGATTTGAATCCAGTCGAGGCCGTCAAGCGTGACTACTACCAGCTTGTTTACACCAGGAACACTTTGAACGGCACGGATGATCTCGTCTTTGCACCGTCTAGTGTCAGTTACGATGCGGCTGCCAATCGCGTAGCTTTGACATTCTCTCGCAACCTGGATGCCTTGGTTGATCCGCAAACGAATCAAGTTTTGCCAGTAGGGTCGATGCGGCTTCGAGTGGGCAATAGCGAAACAACATCGACAGCCTCGGTAGCAGTGATCAATCCTGCGGCCGATCCAGGTAGCCGATTCGATAACGCCACTGACTTGGGTGGTGGTTGGTTGGCAGGTTCGGGTGCAAAATCGGCGATCGTGAACTCTTCCATCGAGAACGGCACATCGATCTATCCACTCGATTTCCCAGGTGCAAATGACGAACAAGGCAACCGAGATAATCTCTATCAGCATCACGTTACGCGAGTTGATACGGATGGGATCGCGGTCATTAGCTACAATTTCGCGACCGCTCTAGGCATTGCGAACCGCAGCGTTCAGCTGAACGCAATTACCGAAACACAAAAGACGATGGTTCGCCAAGTCTTTTCGCTCTATGAGCGTTACCTTGGCGTTCGCTTTACCGAAAGCGATAGCCTTGGATTCACCGTTGCCGTTGGTGACATGCAAGCGATCAATCCGCTGACTTCCCTAACAACCGTAGAGCCAAACGGTCCTGGTGGACGAACCTACGCAGCAGGTCCGTTGCTTTCGAATGCTTCGCAGTCCGCCGTCATCGTCGACATTCAAGACTTTAATTCGTCGGCCGACAACGAGTTCGGAACCGAATTGTTCCGTTCCTTCATGCGTGGTATCGGCGTATTGTTAGGCTTGGGCTCTGCAGACGAGCTACCACAATCCACTGTTCAAAACAACCTACCGATACCTGCCAACGATCCGACGATCGAAAAGGTATTCCCAGGTACGGCAGATATCATTCACGGGCAATTCGTATTGCGTCCTGAAAGCAAAGATATCGACTTGTATCGATTCTCGTTGCCTGCTCAAGGTGGGCAACTGCAATTGCAGATTGCAGCAGAACGACAATCCGATTCGAGCCTATTGGATGCTGCACTGCGACTCTATCGCAATGAGGGAACTGCGTCGTCCCCGAACTGGGTCGAGGTAGCTGCAAACGAAGACTACTTTAGTGAAGACCCTCGAATCTCTTTGGAGTTTGTTCGAGGTGGTGATTACATCATCGGCGTGAGTGCCAAGGGCAACAATTCCTACGATCCAAAGATTGAGGACTCAGGGCTCGGTGGTAAATCCGAAGGCAAGTATCAACTGCGGATCGATTATCGTCCGCCAGCAGCGTCTTCGTTGGTTGACGTAAACGGGTTCCCAACCGCACTCGATGGAGACGGCGATGGGCGACCAGGTGGAGTGTTCAACTATTGGTTTGTTCCTACGCGAACCGACTATGTTCAAGTCAATAATGCGCCAGACTTGAATGCAGCTTACACCGTTTGGGTCGATAAGACTGCTACTACAAAGAGCTTTGAGAACCTCGCTGTTGCCAATAAGTTGGCTGAAGCCGAGCGATTGAACTACGGAACGATTGCATCGCCGTACAATTCGATTGCACAGGCGCTGTTGCACGCAGATGCTGCAGCCAAATTGGATCCCACGGGCAAACGCGCTGTGACCGTTCGTATCGTTGGTAACACTTCAAGCCGTGCTTATGAAGTTGGTTTCAATCGATTCGGATCGCCGTTGGCAGATGGTTTCTCGTTTGACGTACCCAAGAACGTGACCGTGATGATCGATGCGGGTGCCATCATCAAGATGGGCCGAGCTCGAATCAGTGCCGGTAGCTCCACCGTCAGTGTCGATCGAAGTGGTGGTGCACTCCAACTGTTGGGAACACCGGACACCAAGGTCATCGTTACGTCGATCAACGATACCGTTGGAATCGGTCTGAATCCAGATAGGACTCCACCTGCTCCAGCCGCTGGGGATTGGGGTGGAATCGATTTCCGCAATCGAATCGATGGCGGTGACGAACGACGCAAGGATAACGAACGCAATGGGTTGTTCCTGAACTCCATCATTCACTCCGACATTCGCTTTGGTGGTGGTCAAGTAGTAATCGATGGTGTTTCGCAAGTCATTACGCCGATCCACATGATCGACTCAAGGCCGACGATCATCAACAACTTGATCAGTCGCAGTGCAGACGCCGCGATGTCGGCAACTCCGAACTCGTTCAAAGAAGACGATTTCGCAGATCCTCGTTCACAAGCCAATGGATTCTTTGTTCCTGACTACAGTCGGGTTGGTCCAGATATCCATGGCAACCGAGTGGTGAATAACACCATCAATGGGTTGTTCATCAAGACGCGTACTGGCGTTGCGGATACTCTAGAAACGTTGACCGTAACAGCTCGGTTTGACGATATCGATATTCCGCACGTTCTCGGCGAAAACCTGATTGTTGCAGGTCAAGCAGGGGGTGGAATTGTGGATGTTGCCGCTCCACCAGTAACGATTGTTACTCTGGCTTCGGCCGTCGGCGGTTCGTTAGCAGCCGGAACTTACAACTACCGAATGGTCTATGTCGATGCTGCAGGCAACGAGAGCGCTGCGTCGATCCCGACTTCTTCGGTGACGGTTCTGGCAAACAGCTCCATCATTTTGTCGAACTTGCCTGCTGTGAGCAGCAGCTTGCCGTACGTTGCACGTCGGCTCTATCGAAGCGATGCTACTGGCAGTGGAACCTATCGATTGGTTACGCAGCTTGATACTATCACAACAACCTTTACCGATAATGGTTCCAACACAGGCGTTGCCCTCAATCCGTTGGCGATCAAGATTCGATCTCGCCTAGATGGTGGATTGAAGATCGATCCAGGTACCATTCTGAAGAACCGTGGTTCACGCATTGAGCTGAAGGACGGTGCGACACTGATCGCTGAAGGTACCGTTGGGCTACCGATCATCATGACCAGCTTGAACGACATTCGGTATGGTTTTGGCGGAACGTTTGACACAGCGAATACGCAGGGAGCGTTGGCAGCGAACGTTGGAGATTGGGGGGGAATATTTGTTGGACAAGGCAGCTCGGCATCCTTGGACTACAACCGCCTGTCTTTCGGTGGCGGAACGACACGTATCGAAGGTGGGTTTGCTTCATTCAATGCAATTGAAATCCATCA
>CAIXME010000473.1 GCA_903920425.1 uncultured Pirellula sp.
ACAACCGCAACGCGCCGCGTCTCCCTGAAGCCGACGGTGACGACAAACTAACTCGAACATCACCACCGCCTGCACCGACAAAATTTGATTTTGCGAACGACCACCGGTTCGTTGAAATCAGGTCATCCAAGGACCCGCAGCTAAGCACGCTGTTGGACCAATTGTTGATGCAATCCCGCAACGATCAAGGGTTACTGTCACTGATCGTTGTGAAGAAACTAGGTTCCGAATCAAACGGTAAACCGGGAACAAGCGACATTCAAAACTGGCAATCCAATTTTATTCGCCACATGGATGCGCGTGGCGAATCGTCCAACGTTCGCGGATTCATCAGCGATGAAGGAGAATTATCGTTGGTGTTCCAAGACGTCGAGCGATCTGAATTGGCGCAGTGGGTACGTGATTCGTTTGCAAGAATTTCTCAGATCGGCGACAACTCGCAGCTTGCGACTCAAGTGGCTCAGCCCCTGGTCGCTGGCGTCGCAACGGTGCATGCTCCTTCGCGTTCGTTCAGAATTGAGCAGCTGATCCAAGCCGCTTGGCGATGCTTAGACGGCGCAACCAATCAAGGTGCCGGCGCCGTTAAGACCATCGAAGTGTTTTAATGCTCTCTTAGCGGTCCTGCGTTAGCGGTAGCGCGCGAGCCGTCCGGTCTTGTTAGCGGTACGGCGCGAGCCGTCCGGTCTTGTTAGCGGTACGGCGCGAGCCGTCCGGTTGCACGCTCGTAACGCCAACGTTGCCTAGCCCTCCGACCGGGCTGCTTGCGCAGCTCCGCTAGTGCAGACACCCTAAAACCACGGTGTCGCATTCCATGCGAACGGCCACCAACCTTACGAGAACTTCAAAATACCTTTACTATCACCAAAGCTGTCGGCTTTCACACCAGCTTGGTTCAACATCCAAAGGTACAGATCACAAAGAGGCGTGTTCTGTGGGAAACGCCAGTGGGATGGCTTCTTGATTCTGCCCGCTGCTTTACCAGCCATCAGGATGGGCAAATCATCATGGTTGTGTCGGTCTCCGTCGGAAATACCGCCGCCGTAAACAATCATACAATTGTCTAGCAGCTGCCCATCCCCTTCTTGAACGCCCGAGAAGTGGTCGAGAAAATACGCAAAGTGTTGCATGTGGTACAAGTTAATCTTTTGAATCTTGGCTTGCTTGTCTTCGCTCTTTCCATGGTGCGATAGATCATGATGCCCTTCAGGCGCACCGATCTGCGGATAACCTGCGTTGTTACCTTCGTTTGCGAACATGAATGTGAGAATACGCGTCGAGTCGCTTCGGATGGCCAATGCCGTCATGTCCAACATCAGCTTGCAATGTTCACTCCAATCTCGTGGCACACCCGCTGGGCGAGGGAAGTTGGGAATGCCATCTTCGCCCACGCGTAGCTTATCGGAATGCACCATACGGTTCTCTACGTCGCGAACTGCATAGAGGTATTCGTCCACCTTGCGTTGGTCAGCGGCCCCAAGCCTCCTTTGAAGGCTTTTGGCATCATCGAGGACAAAGTCCAAAACACTCTTACGACGCTCTAGCCGGGCAGCGCGGTTTTTCCCTTCGCTCGCAGCATCACCATTGCCAAAAAGGCGATCAAAAACGGCAGATGGATCGTTCTCTTTTGCAAGCGGGCTGCTTTCGTTTCGCCAAGCCAAGTTGCTAGAGTAAGCGCATGAATAGCCACTGTCACACGACCCCGCCTGGGCGGACCCTTCTAGTCCCAGCTCAAGCGATGCGAATCTCGTTTTGCCGCCAATCGCTTGTGCCGCAACTTGGTCCACCGAAACACTGTTCTTGATGTCGGCGCCATCGGTCTTGCGAGGATGAGCACCGGTCAAAAAAGAAGCACCGGAACGAGCGTGGTCGCCACCACCGTCTCCGTGGTCGCGAGCCCCGTCCAACGTCAAGCCACTGAATACAGAGATATATTCTTTATGCTTTGCGAGCGGCTCCATCGTGGGCGACAACTCGAATCCAGGCCCTTCGCTTTTGGGCGTCCAAGCCGGCATGTGTGCGCCGTTGGGAACCATGAAAAACAACATCCGCAACGGAGCGGCGCCCGGTGCAGCAGCTAGTGCGCGGCCAGCAGGCAACATTGCGTCCAGGAATGGCAAGCTGATGGCTGTACCAAGCCCGCGAAGTACAGTTCGGCGAGAGATTTGTTTGTTTTTCATAGATCGTCACGTATTCCCTTGCGTTGAAACGGATCGCTCGAAACGATTTCAAAAATGAGAGTGGAAAACTTGTAGTCGTTCTTTTCAAGCTTGGCTTGGATTTTGTCTATCGCACACCGGTCATAGTACTCAAGCCCACGCCCTAAAGCATAGACTAACATCTTTTCCGACACACAACGGACGTATTTGTCCGCGTTCTTTTCGCTCAAGGAGCGTATCAAGTCGCCCGGGCCTTTGACCACTTCACCGCCCGGCAACTCTCCACTGGTGTCGATCGGTTCGCCTTGATCGACCGTTCTCCATCTCCCAACTGCATCAAAGTTCTCAAGAGCCAAACCGAGTGGGTCCATCAATTTGTGGCACGATGCGCACGCTGGGTCAGCGCGATGCTGCTCGATGCGTTGTCGCAGAGTCCCCTTTAACTCCGATTTGTCCAGTTCAGGAACTCCAGGTGGTGCCGGTGGAGGTGGCGTTCCCAGAATATTGTCGAGCACCCATTTACCTCGTTTGACTGGACTAGTCCGTGTCGGATTGCTCGTCACCGCCAAAATCGAAGCGTGGGTCAGCAGCCCCATCCGTTTGTGCCCCTTGGTAGACACCATGCGGAACTCAGGCCCCTCGACGCCAGGGATCCCATAAAATCTGGCCAGTTTGTCGTTAAGGAACGTGTAGTCGGCATCCAGCAACCGCATCAAGCTTTTGTCTTCGCGCATGATGTTGGTTACGAACAAAAAGGTCTCGCGCTTGGCGAGGTCGCGAATTTCATCGTTCCAAGTCGGGAAAAGGTTAGCGTTTGGCGAAAACTGATCCAGCTTGCGAAGCGTCAGCCACTGGCCGGCAAAGTTCTCGACCAAGGCCGAAGATCTGCGATGCGCTAACATCCTCTGTATCTGCTGTTTGAGCACCTCCGGGTCACGCAGTTGTTTTTTCTGAGCGGCCTGCAGTAGTTCCTGATCGGGCATGGAACTCCAGAGGAAATAACTCAGTCGCGTTGCGAGTTCAAAGTCAGACAAAAGTGGAAACTCGTCACCCTTCTTGGCAGCCGGTTCTTCTACTTTGAATAGAAAATTAGGAGACACGAGAATCGCTTGTAAACCATACTGCAGTCCCGCTTCGTACGATTCGCCCGAATCCATCGCATCTTTGACGAGTGACGACAAGCGTTTGAGTTCATCAGCGGTTGCGGGTCTGCGAAATGCTTTACTCGCTAGCGGTTTCAGAACTTCGCTCGCCGCTTGCTCAATCGTAACCCCACCCCCAGGACTTGCTTTCACAATCTTGCGATGCACATCGGTGATCGCGGATGCAGGGATGGGCTCCGGTGGTTTTTGCGACGTTAGCTTGACGTCGTAGATCATGATGTTGCGATCCTCGGTCTTCTTGCCGTTCTCACCGGGGATGTATTTGTCGTTGTTGAATTCGAGGGTGATCGTCCGCTTGCCGCCATTGAGACGCAATGGCACCACAAAGCTCTTGGGCTGACTGTTGCTCTCGGTTTGGACCAACAACTCTTTGATCTTCTTTCCATCGACGGATACGACCATTTTGGGATACTCTTTGGAAGCTGGTGTCCCTGTCATACCCAACTCGAATGTATACGCCCCCTTCCATGGCACTTGCTCTTCGATCGTGATCTTGCCGTTGGACGAAAACGAGAAATTGGCGCCCGACGGGGAGCCACCCTTGTCGGCCGAAAGTTGCGATGCTTTGCGAATCGATTCAAATACAGGGCCAGGCTCCGGCGCGATGATGGCTTGACGGCTGATCTCTTCCGCCGCTGTCATGTATTTTTCCATCAATAGCGGTGGCAACGTCAAGACGTCCCCAATGTTGTCAAACCCATACCCAACGTCATCGCCAGGAAATCCCGCTGCAGGCGCATAATCGATGCCGATCAAATCACGGATGGTGTTTCGGTACTCAACTCGGTTCAACCGTCGAAGCGTCACGCTCCCCGGATTCGGTGTCAAACCACACTCGTAATCGTTGATAGCGGCCTTCAGCCAATCAACCAACATCTTGCGATCTGTCGCGGCCAACTCGGTCGCATCCTTGGGCGGCATATCCTCGATCTCAAGCCGCTGGATGACCTTTTCCCATGTTCGCCGCTCCTTCAAAATGGATTTTGCGGTTTTAAAATTGCTCAAGGCCAAGCCTGCATCGGCTTCGGCACCAGAATGGCAATCCATGCACGCCGCCTTCAAAACGGGCTGGATCCGCTGCAAAAACTCTTTGTCCCGTTTTGCCCAATCGATTCCAAACGCAACATCGGGCATTGACCAGGCAAGACAATACGCCACCACCAAAGCGACCAGATTACGAATTCTGACCGTAAATGGCATGTTGATTCGCGGCATTTTGATTCGCACGTTGAATGATTTCAAAAGTAGGTCCATTGCGGGAGAGCGTAAAAGGCCCAACAATTGTGATGGGAAAAAGAGTCCCTAAGGAAAATCCAAGTTCCGCCCTTCAGACTTCTGTTTCCGGCCCCCGAACCTCACCGATGTGTTAACCGATGGTTCGTATCGTCGACAACTCCATTTTACGTTCACAAAAGCACTTTACGACCCGAAAAAAGCACTCCATCCATGCAAATTATACCCATCGATCAACTGGTTTCGAAGAAATGCGTCCCTTGCGAAGGTGGCGTCGACGCTTGCCCGATCGATTTTGTCCGGCAGCAGCTGGCATTGTTTCCTCTATGGTCCCTCTCCGATGACGGAAAGTGGATCCGACGAAAGATACAATTTCACAATTTTCTAGAGGGAGTAGATTGCATTGACCAAATCGCTGTTTTGGCCGAGTCGGAAGCGCATCACCCGGATCTGCATTTGACAGGTTACCGCAATCTGGAAATCGCAATTTCGACTCACGCCATCGACGGTCTCAGCGAGAACGATTTTATACTCGCTTCTAAAATCGATGCACTCATCGCTCATGCCTTTCCCAATGCGAAAGTCGCCAAGTCTGGAGCTCAAAGTTAATGGAGTCGACGCTCCCAGCCCAACAACTGATCGTTTGCT
>CAIXME010000474.1 GCA_903920425.1 uncultured Pirellula sp.
CCTCGACAACGATTGTCGATTGACCGGAGATTGAATGATTTTCACCGCGTCAAGTTTATCCTTAAGCTCACGTCCTGTTGCGTACGATGCGACGTTCACTCCAATTTTGACCGCGTTGAGTATGTCCGCTTCTACGGACGCGGCTACCTTCTTCTTGGTGCCGTACGGACGTGCCAGTTCCCATCGGCACGATAAACTCATGGGTGAATACACTACGCTCGTTCTGCAACACGCATCGAGGCCATACAACCAAAAATCCTTGGGCATGGCCGACGGATTCACTTTCGCTTCGGCTGTCCAAATCGGATGCGATGGCGGAAGCTTCTGTAATGGCTTATCAAATATCAGCTCCATCTCTCGCCGAAACGACTTATCAAACGCCTCACCTTTGCATCCATCACCATTGCAGGCTTCTGCAAACACGAACCCACCTTGGTCAACGTATTCCTTGAGGAGCTTTCGCTGCGCTTCATCGAGTACAAACTCCTTGGTTCCGCTAATAAACAATACCGGAGTCTCGAGCAAGGAAGCGAGAGTTGCATTGCGAAGTTGCACTTGCTGCCATGCCAGCTCACGCTTCCATACTTTTTCGATGTTGCCTGTTAGGTTTTGAACAGCTCGTCGATGTTGTTGCCAATCCGAGCTTTTGGGGTCGCCGTATTGCAGGTGCCCAATAACGACTTGTCGCTTTCCCTTGCTGAGAAAGAGCAATGCCATTGCGGAGGAAGTGATCGCATCCAACTCTTGGCCACCGCCGCGAAAACTACCACCCGTGCTTTGACGTTGATTGAACAGGAGATACGATGCGCCTTCACGATACCAATCGGCATTTCCGATCATGCGTTGGCCCGTCAATCGTCCAACGCGTTCGAGCGCGTACAGATAGTACATCGTGTACGCTTCCGAGCCAGGGTTGTGGGTGACGGCGAAGTTGCGAGCGAGCCAGTTCATCGGCCCGTCGATATCGAATCCGTTATCCGGCGCTCCTCCACAGCATTGAATTTCGTCTCCATTTACCGACGCGTCGACACCCTCCATCGCATCTTGCAAAATGATCATCGAAGCGATTCCGGCGCAGGTCATACTGCCGGTGGTCCGTGAATTTCCTTGGTACCCCCAACCTCCACCGCGTGTACGATTGCGCCAATACTCCGCACCCTTTTGAAAAACCTTGTCAGGGATCTCGATACCTAGCTTGCTCGCTTCCCAAAGTGCGAGGACAGCGAATTGCGTATTCGATTCGTCGCCGCCATCTCCGCCTTTGTACCCCCAGCCTCCGTCGCTGGATTGGGTTTTGATCAGCCACACGACTTCTTGCTTGATTTGCGCCATATCTTTAGACGGTTCCGCCAAGCACAGGACCATAATCTTAAGAGAAGCTTCGTAGGTTCGTTGCGCTTTGGTTCCCCGAATAAAAAGCAACGCTTTCCGCACCTCTGGACTGTTGATATCGCGTCCAGCGCTGAGCAACGCCAAGGTCACTAGCGAGGTTTGCCCGCTGCCGTTGTCACTGTATCCGGCCCAGGAACCGGATCGCTCACCTTGCACTATCTGTTCGCGTTGCAAGAATCCAACGCACATGTCGATAGACGTGGCGACGTTGGCGGGCGTTGGGTCGATCCGCTGCCCAAGGGCGACTCCAATGGTCTTCGAGCAACAGATGCAAAGTCCGACGAGAACGAGTGCGGTTCGCATGAGCTGTCGCATCGGCGTGTGGCTTTCCTGGTCCATTGAATTACAAGTTGGAATAGGTGATTATTCCACCATGGCGCGAACATGTTCTTCACAAACGGGAGAGATGATCCCACGTTCCGTGACGATCGCGGTGATCAGTTCCGCTGGCGTTACATCAAATGCTGGGTTGTATACGTTGATACCGCTGGGGGCTGTCTGCTTTCCAAAACCATTGATGATTTCTTCAGCTTTACGTTGCTCGATTGGAATGCTGTCACCGCTGACAATCGAAAGATCAAATGTGCTGCGAGGTGCCGCCACGTAAAATGGAATGCCATGATGCTTGGCTAGCACGGCCACACCATAAGTGCCAATCTTGTTTGCCGTATCGCCTCGGGCTGTGATTCGATCAGCGCCAACAATGACCGCTTGAACTCGCCCTTCTCGCATGACTTGTGCTGCCATCGAATCGCAAATAACAGTGCATGGAATCCCACGCTGTTGCAACTCCCAAGCGGTCAAACGCGAACCTTGCAGCAGTGGACGAGTTTCGTCCGCGAAGACGTGCAGTGCTTTCCCTTGATCTTGTGCTGTAAAGATAGCGGCCAAAGCCGTTCCATACTCAGATGTTGCTAACCCACCTGTGTTGCAGTGAGTCAAAACACCTGAATTGTTGGCCAATAATTGCGCTCCGTACTCACCGATAGCGTGGCACGTACGACGGTCGTCATCGTGCAGCAATCGCGCCTCACGAAGCAACAAATTGGCTAAGTCGACACCTTCGCGCAAACCTGCGTTGCGTTCCACGACAAGTCGCATACGATCCAAGGCCCAAAACAAGTTGACCGCAGTGGGCCGACTGGTCGCCAAATAATCGCAAGCCTTTAACGCAGCTTGTGCGGTTTCCGCCAAGCTTGCGTTTTCATCAAGTAACGGCCGCAATCCGAGCACGACCCCGTAAGCCGCAGCGATGCCAATCGCAGGAGCCCCTCGAACCCGCAGCATCACAATGGACTCGAAAACGGACTCGATAGTTCTGAGTCCCAGCACTTTCAATTCCAGCGGCAGAAGCGTTTGGTCCAAGAGGTCAAGGCGTCCAAAAATGTCACCAACCCATTGCACTGAAAAAAGCTCACCCGGTGCATCTGGCGATGGGGAGTCCAACGCATCCGATTCTCTTTCATGCGGTGTAGAACTCATTCTGGTTCACCATCGGGAAAGGGCTCATTGAGTAGATTTTGGACAGTCTGAACCAATCGGTCCATCGCGAACGGCTTGTGAATGTAGTCGTCCGCACCGAGCATTCTCGCGTAAGCTTGATGACGCTCTCCGTCGTTGCCTGTTACCATGATCACGCGGACATAGGCACGCTTGGTACGGCGAAGATGCTCAAGCACCAGAAACCCGCTTTTTCCCGGCATCATCATGTCGAGAACCATCAAGTCAGGGTTTACCACATCGATGGCTGCCACGCCCTGATTGCCGTCCGGCATGTGTGTGACTTCGTACCCAAGGCCTTGCAACGCAAATTTGACAGGTTCAGCCACTTCGAAATCATCGTCAACGATCAGGATTCTCGGTGCTCGATTTTCAGCTTGCCAACTTGGAACAACAGGCATAATACGTAAGCCAACGTGGAATGAATGCGAGCCAGCCCATGGAATCTCCATCTGACCGAGTCGTCTGTAAGCCGCATAGTATAGCACTCTTTTCCCTTAAAGTACTATCGGTTGGCTCCACCACTGTTTCCAAGTCCATCCGGGCGGCGGAATAAATGGGATCGCGGTCCACCATGGCATCTGTTTGAGATCGCGAGGTGGAGAGGACGGGACCTGATCTGCTCGGATCGGTTGCGGTGGGTCAGGCAGACTCCAGCCAGTCGCAGGCGGCTCCAGCCCCAAGGATTGGTGGTAATTACGCTGACGTTGTTCAATCCAAGTTAGGGTCGGAAATGTCGAATCCCCAGGCCAAAACGTATCTGCGTGCTTAAGTCGCGATCGGGCCAACGTAAAATCCTCTCTCGCCGCCGCTGCCAAGCTCAAATTGGTCCATGCTGCTTTATTCCAGGAATGCTGATCCGCGGCTTCTTGCCACTCCCGTTCGGCCAAGTCCCAGCGTCCCTGCCGTGCATAACCGTTTCCTGTGCGAACACGCGATGATCCCGGAGCAAACCAAGGCAAATCCAACATGGCTTGCTCAGTCTTGGTTGTCGGCGCTACCAACGCCCACGATTCCCTCGCCGATGCCATCAAAACTTTGCCATCACCGCCCGAGGCATGGTACGCCAAATCCGGATATTGCTTTTCCGCTTGAACCCGATCGATCGAGATGGTTTGATCTTTGATTTGCTGGCCGCTCGTGACGTCGATGACTCGCCAATGAACGGTGATGAATTCCGGTTTCGGTTTCTTCTTGAAAATTCTGAAACGGCGCTTTTCGTTAGGGTCTGGAGGCGGAACGTCCAAGTAGGAATCAACAACATGCCCTTGCAGGATATAGTCCATCCCGGATTGCCGAGCGGCTGCGAGCGTAGCCATATCGTTAGGCTGGTTATCGTACGAAACGAGCTGTATTCCACCGATCTGCGCCAAGTCCTTAGGATGCAAGGCAGCAACCATCGGGTTGGGATTGGGTTGAGCCTGTTGCATCGCAACTTGCATTCGCTCAGTCGCGTCCCCTGCACCCCCAATCGGAGCGATTGCGACGCGCACTGCCCCGGACTTCGGCACTTGTGATGCCTTCCAAACATGCATGGGTGCGGTCATCTTGCAGCCACATAAAACGGCCATTCCGACAACAAGCCAACCCATCAACCGATAGTTCTGATTGGAGCGTTCGTTCTTTAGATTTATCATCGTCCGTGACCTTTCATTGCGAACCATAGCGTAAGTACAAGCTGCCCAGCAAGATCGCTTGCAAACCCCGGCGCAGACTCGATGTGCATGGAGGTCCGGCACACTCAGGCAAACAGCCCAGACATCCCATCTTCCCGGGCTTCGCATGAAGGACAGTTGCTGTCATCGCAACTTGACGCGTTACGGCTTGGTGATTTCATGGGCTTGCCGACAGGCAACGCCAGGCCCGAAGGGCCGACACACTTTTTCATGCGTCGCCCCTTCAGGGCTTGCTTATCGATTGGTCTTCGAACCGTGGCTTATCAGCCACGGCATTGGATCTATCGGCCCTCCAGGCCTAGTCTGCGCAACTTCAAAACACCTAAGCCTGGGGGGACACCAAACTTTCCTAATGGCATAGCTGGTTACTCAAACATTCCATCGAGAAAGAGATCGAATCTGATGCGGTTATGCCTAAGCTGCGGCGTGCCCGCCGTGTTCTACGTAGATTTCGGTTCTCTTGAGCAGAGTTCCATGGCGCAAAAACGTGATTTTTTGATTATCATTGTGGCATTCAGTTTTTACGAATTTCGCACTCGAGATCACTTATGCAATTGTTGGATCACCTTAAAAACTTGGTCATTATGGCTTCAGCTGACGGCTCGCTTTCCGAACGGGAAATCGCGCTCCTGGTGGACCGGTGCAGCGAAATGGGGCTCGAAGAAGCTGATCTCGGAAAAGCTGTCGCCTACGCATTGAGCGACGAAGCATCTCTGAAATTGCCCACCGAAAAGAGTGAGCAGCTGGCGATGCTATCCGATTTGGTTCGTATTATGGCAGCCGACGGAAAGCTCAGCGAAATCGAAAAGCGACTATTTGCCTTGGCAGCTGCCAAGATGAATATCGACAAAAAGGATCTTGATGATCTGATCGACAAACTGGTCGGTAAAGGTGCCAAATAGCAATTGCGTATCCGGCTCGAGTGAGACACCGCAATGGATCGAACGCGAGCAGATCGATAGGCTAATCGACATGGCTACTTGTCCCCTGTGCAATCAACAGTCGGATCGTTGGGAAGCTATTCGCGGGTTCGAAATAGCTCAATGCCGACAATGTTCCCACCGTTTTGTCGCTGCGTCCCTCGGTGTCGATCACGTGGCATCTACGTATGGTGACGACTATTTTTGCGGTGGTGGCGCTGGGTACGATGATTACCTTTCGCAGCGAAACCTCTTAACCGCTCGTGGCCAACAATTTGCGGAAATGGTTTCTCGTTATACCGGCAAGCGCGGTCGTGTCTTGGATGTCGGCGCTGCAGCCGGTTTCTTGCTCTCCGGTTGGCTTGCTGCAGGCTGGAGCGGCCTTGGTGTCGAACCTAACCAAACCATGTGCCAGGAAGGAAAAGCGAAAGGACTTGACCTGAGATGCGGTACATTCGAAACCGCTGATCTCGACGATGTTGAGACGATCGATTGTGTATCGATGGTGCAAGTGCTATCGCACTTCCAATCACCTCGCCAAGCGATGGAGCGGGCGTGTTCGGTGTTAAGTCCTGGCGGGGTGCTTTTGATTGAAACGTGGAATCGATCCAGCTGGATCGCAACCATTTCAGGAAAAGGATGGCACGAATATTCACCCCCCAGTGTCTTGCATTGGTTCACACCCAAATGCCTGGATCAACTGGCTAACACGCTAGGACTCGAGAAGGTCGCTTCAAAAAGATCCTCGCGATGGATCAATGTTGGACACGCCAAGTCTCTATTAAAACACGCCTCCCAAGAATCCAAACTCTATGCGGTAGCAAACCAATTCGCACGTCTCCTCCCTGATTCACTGAGTCTGCCTTATCCTGGCGATGACTTATTCTGGGCTCTCTATCGAAAAGCAAATTAGAACAATCGACATGCCTATCGAAAATCAATCTCGTCCACGTTGGGCCGTCCTCGGTGGCGGAATGCTCGGACTTGCCACAGCCCGCCGACTCATGCAGCGTGGCGATTCTGTCACGATTTTCGAGTCAGGAAACACACTCGGCGGCTTGACGTCCGCTTGGCAAATCGGCGATGTCACATGGGATCGATACTATCACGTAACATTACTCAGCGATCTGCATTTGAGGGAACTTTTACGGGAATTGAAACTCGACGAAGACATGGAATGGGTACAAACGCGGACCGGTTTTTACTCCAATGGCAAACTCCATTCACTGTCAAGCTCGATCGAGTTTCTCAAATTTCCTGTCCTCAACTTGTACCAAAAGTTTCGATTGGGCAGCACCATTTTCTTTGGATCCAAGCTTCGAGACTGGGAAAATCTGGAAAAGATCTCTGTTGAGTCTTGGCTGAGACGCTGGAGCGGCAACTCCACATTTGAAAAGATCTGGGAACCATTGCTCAAGTGCAAGCTTGGTGATGCGTACAAGCGGACGAACGCGGCGTTCATCTGGGCATACATCCAACGCATGTATGCTGCTCGCCGAAGTGGAATGAAACGCGAAATGTTTGGCTATGTTCGCGGCGGATACGCTCGTGTACTGAAGGAATTCGCGACGTATTTGGCTAGCCACGGCGTATCGACTTGTTCTGATTCGACGGTTACCAACGTGACGCAATCCAGCGATCAGCAGTGGCATGTTCAGTATCAAAGCGGTGGCCAGCAACGGAACCAGTCGTTCGACGGGGTAATCGCTACGATCCCCTCCCCATCGATACTCAAAATCGTCGATGGGCTTAGTCAAAACGAATCGAACCGATTGCGTCAGACCGAGTACTTGGGCGTTGTTTGTACTTCGCTTTTGTTAAAGAAGCCTTTGGGAGGATACTACGTTACGAACATCACTGATCCAGGCTTTCCGCTTACGGGTGTGATTGAGATGGGGACCATCCTCAAGCCTGACCAATTGAACGGACACTATCTCGTCTACCTGCCCAAGTATGTAATGAGCGACGATACTGCGTTCGATGAACCGGACGATTCTATTCACGAGCGGTGCCTGTCGACCCTTGAACGCATGTACCCGCATTTTCAACGCGACCAAGTGCACGCGATCCAGACAGCAAAAGCCAAACACGTCATGGCCTTACCGAAGCTGGACTATTCAAACCAACGGTGCCCAGTCGCTGCTGAACGTAAAGGGCTCTTTCTGCTTAATTCTGCCAGGATCGTGGATGGCACGCTCAACGTCAATGAAGTTTTGCGTTTGGTGGAATCAGAGATCGCAGCCATACAGCTCTCATCCAGAGCCTGACAATCACCTGAATGCAGTTGGTGCATCGAGTGGCTAATCCGTGATTTCTGCATATTCGATTGGCGGTTGCTTGATTGTTCTCGGGTTCGGTGCCGAACCTAACTCAGTTATTTGGCCTTCGGTTTTGGCCTCAGGTTTTGAATCCCGATAGGGATTATGAAACAAGCGGCCAATTATGATAAACAACCTTCAATGGGATGGCCCCACCGCCGGTGGCGCTCTATAAAAATCATGTCCTGAAGAATTACGACGCGTAGCCAATCTGACTCATGTGCGCCCTCCAATTCTGTATCCTGAAAGGATATCAGATGCCCTTGCAGGGCTCGCGACGGAATCGTCACTTCCGTCTCTCATGGTTATCTCGATCCACTATTGCTTGGCTGTTCGCAGTTTAGCCTCTGCGACGAAATCGAATCCCACGTGTTGTTGCCATAGTTTGGTCATCCATTGAACTCGGCTGCCGACCTGCTTGTTTTCGAACACTTTGCCTTCAAAAGAGTGAGCGTGCCACACTCCGCCATTCGTCCCTGTTAACACTATTTCACTGGCGTGTAATAGCTCGTCGAACTCGATGTCGCGAAAGGTAATCTCTACTCCGTGCTTCGCCAGCAAGCTTTCTACCCGCGAGAAGGTACACCCGACCAAAATATCGGATTTCGGTGGTGAGTGCAGATTCCCCTCACGATCAATCATGATGAGATTCGCTACCGAAGTGTCCGCAACGGTCCCTTTCAAGGTTGGCACTACCGCTAAACTATCGGTTTGCGTCGAGTCGATGCCCAAATCCGAAAGCAAGTACGGTAAACGACTTCGCGTTTTCATCTGAGTTGGCCAGCAAGAACTCGGGACGACGCTGTGCGAACCGCGATTTAGTTTCACTCCACCTTCATACCACTGCGCTAGCTTGCCAAAGGGCAAAGGGCTCAAGTGGGCCATAAACGTTGGTCGTTTCCAAACGCCGCATTCTCGTGACTCCAATTCACCTGGTGAGAGCAACAATACGAGTCCTACATCGCCAGACCGGCTTATCAATTCACGATTTTGGTCTAGAAGTTTGACGCATAACGGCTCGAACTGCGATGCAACTAGCGCAGGGTTGATTCCAAGCGCGGATGCAGAGCGAATCATGCGATCGCTGTGGTCTTGGACATCGACCAGATTGCCGCCGTACGTCCGCAATCTCTCGACAAGGATCGCGCCATACATCGTACCGACATCCGTGAGGGACCACGAAAGCTGATCACACGACACTTCTTCAAATGCGCAATCGTCGACGTTATACCGAAATGCAGCACTTTTACGGAACGATACATGCATTGGATTGCGATCCCTCGATGTCTTGCCATAGCAGATGCTTGATCACCATCGAGCGAAAGTAAGGACACTCGCCGTAGTAACTTTTTTCTGCGTGAGTTGTTCCGATCACTCCGCCGCAATCGAACTGCCGAATGCGAGGTGTTCCTCCAGCCAACGGCGTCGTAGCTCGGGGATCGGTGAACGATTCAAAGCCTGCGAAACCCGCTGCAATCGGACGCGCGATCCTGTCCAAGAAACGGAAACGTCGTAAAACGGGATCACGTGAATTGTACAGGTTGACCATGAAATCAACATGGTCCAATGCCTGTCGATGACGCCCGTTTGGTTCGATCCAGTTGCGGTCCACAGCAGGGGCGACCAACGCCAAACGATATGTCGGCACGACGTCGTCTACAATCGGTGGTGGGGAGACAAATCCCGGTATCGAGCCACCTGCATCCAAATGCAATCCACCCGTTACCGAACGTGCCCCAAACGAAAAGCCGAGGATGCTCGTATTCTGTTCGTGACGCAGTCTTCTCAAGATCCAAGCAACATAGAGAGATTGGCTCTCAGCCGACTCGGCATTATCAAATACGTCTCGCAACGGCTTTTTCTCGGGTTGACTTGGCCACGACAACATCAACAGTCGGTATGGACGCACGGCTCGCTCTTTGATGTATCGATCGACAATCCGAACGCGTTCTAAAGCGTTATTGCGTTCCATGAAATTGCCATGGACATACAGGATGGTTTGAATACCATTCGTTTCCATCGGCAATGCATCGTCGATGGCGCTGCGAACCCATCGACCACCGATCCACCTATTGACCTCTACATTCGGCTGATCAAAGTTGATGCAGCGAAACCGATCTGGCAAATGGCGGGTCGATATCTCGAATATCTCAGACTCGACGGTCTCATGCTTTGTACAAGGAATGCAACTTACGCTTTGTGACGTAGTCGCTTCTATTTCGGATGTTTGTGTTCCGCCATCTAAAATCGTGACACC
>CAIXME010000475.1 GCA_903920425.1 uncultured Pirellula sp.
GACTTCATTGTCCAACGTGTCGCAGCGATCGTTTTGACACCCTGCGACAGCAAAGCCATCGGGACCTCGATCCAGGAAGCCAACGCAGCGGGCATCCCCGTCTTTACCGCCGACATCGCATGCATAGCACCCAATGCCAATGTCATCACCCACGTCGCAACCGACAACTACAACGGCGGACGCCAAGCAGCCGTTGCGATGATCGAAGCTCTCGGTGGAAAAGGCAAAGTAGCGATCCTCGACTTCCCACAAATCGAATCGGTGATGCTGAGGACCAAAGGGTTTCGCGACGAATTGGCTGAACAAACCAAGAACAATGGCGTTGCTATCGAAATCGTGGGCGTCTTAGCTGGCGATGGAGACAAAGAACGCAGTTACAAAGCCACCCAAGATCTGCTGCAATCCCACCCAGAACTAAACGGCATTTTCGCGATCAACGATCCCTCTGCATTGGGTTGCCACGCCGCACTGGAAAACGCCAACGCTACCGATCGCGTCAAAATTGTTGGTTTCGATGGCCAAATCGATGGCAAACGTGCAATACGCGATGGCAAAATCTACGCCGACCCGATCCAGTTTCCAAAGAAAATCGGAGAGCAAACCGTCAGCTCGATTTTCAAGTACCTCGAGGGAGAAGACGTTCCCAAGGAACAACTGATTCCGACAGCCCTCTACCGACAAGCCGACGCCGCCAAGGACACCGAGCTGTGAGTGACACGCCGATCCTGGAAATGATTGGGATCAGCAAATCATTCCCCGGCGTTCATGCATTACAAGACGTTTCTCTCTCGGTAAATCGCGGGCAAGTCGTTGCGTTGCTAGGAGCCAACGGCGCCGGGAAAAGCACGCTGATCAAATTGCTGTGCGGTATCCACCGCCCCGACACAGGACAAGTGCTCAAAAATGACACGCCCATCCAACTGCATTCTCCCCAGGACGCCATCCGTGAGGGTATCGGTGTAATCCATCAAGAGTTCCAACTCGTCCCCACGCTAACAGCTCGCGAGAATATCTTCCTCGGTACACAAGCCGCATACACGCAAGTGCGGTCCCAATCGGAACACATCTCTGCGCTGGAGCTCTTTAAAAAACTCGGCGTCCTCATCGACCCGGAGCAGCGATGTAGTACGTTGTCGATATCCCAACAACAGATCGTTGAGATCGCAAAGGCAATCCACCGTAAAGTAGACGTTCTCATTCTGGATGAACCGACCGCAGCCCTCAGCCCAATGGAAGCGAGTCGATTGCTCGCTCTCGTGAAAGACCTCGCCAACCTCGGACTGGGCATCATCTACATCTCTCATCGCATGGATGAAATAGAAGCGGTCGCGGATCGCATTGTTGTCCTGAGGGATGGCAAATCGGTATTCGAGGCGTCAGCCGCTGCCTCCGATCGCAACACTTGGATTTCCGCGATGGTAGGCCGCACCATCTCCAGCGAGTACCCACCACGCTCCACAAACGTCGGGGAAACATCGCTTTCGATTCTGGGCATGACGCGCAAACCAAAAGTAGATGACGTCTCTTTGGAGTTGAAACGAGGCGAAGTGGTCGGTCTCACGGGGTTGGTCGGCGCTGGCCGAACGGAATTGCTGCGTCTGATCTTTGGTGCGGACCGAGCGGACTCGGGGCAATTGTTTCTTCACAACAAGAAGATCGATATCAACTCACCTGCAGACGCGATTCGAAACAAAATCTGCTTGCTCACCGAGGATCGCAAACACGAAGGCCTTATTCTATCGCACTCGATAGAAGACAACTTTGGCTTGCCAAACCTGTCGCGATTTTCCAAGTGGGGCTGGATGATGAGGCCGCGGGAACGTAAACGCCTGAGCGAATACGCTGCGGACCTATCGATCCAATTCCCCAGCTCCAAGACATCAGTCCAGTATCTATCGGGCGGCAACCAGCAAAAGATCGTCATGGCAAAATGGCTTGAAACTAATGCGGAGATCATCTTGCTGGATGAGCCCACGCGCGGCGTCGATGTCGCAGCAAAACGAGAAATCTATGTCTTGATTCATCAGCTTGCATCGGCTGGCAAATCGATCCTCATGGTCAGCTCTGAATTCCCGGAGATACTAGGAGTATGCCACCGAATCGTCGTGATGCGAGCCGGTAGAATCGCAGGCCAATTCATCAATACCGATCGCACAACGGAGCATGACATTTTGCAATTAGCTGTGCAACCAGAATCCGAATCAATGCCGGCAGGTACAACTCTATGACTTCGATCAAACGGCTACCCTCGGATTATGGCATGCTGGTGGTTTTGTTCGCGTTGGCAGCATTCTTTAGTGTACTTACGTACAAACAACAGCAGCCTACAGGTGCAGAAGCGGCATCCGCATTCCTGGCCCAGTTCTCTAATGACAAAAACATGTCTTGGATTGCCGTTGCTGGAAACGGACCGCAAGAAGATGCGTTTTCACAGCGCATCAGTTCCTTTTTGTCGAACGATCCAAGCCAAGCAGCACGTCTAAAAATCGTCCGAGCGACTCCACAGGATGCCAGACAAGCGATCTCCTCAGCAGAACAAGATCCATCGGTAGAGCAACTGAGTATTGCATTGAGTCCCGACTCATCGCAATGGAAACTCTTCGAGAATTTTGCTGGCAAGTTCCCTCGTTTGAACCCAAAGATCGTAGCCCCCAAGCCCTATCATTGGCCCAACTTTCTCAAGAAAGACAACTTACTCAACATCGCGAACCAGATCGTCGTGATCGCTGTGATCGCAGTAGGCATGACTCTCGTGATCATCGCCGGTGGTATCGATCTATCGGTGGGAAGCTTGATTGCGCTTTCGGCGGTTCTGACAACACGCCTCATCCGCGATTTTGGAGGAAACGAATCTGCGACGATCGTGGCCATGGTCGTTTGTTCCCTAATCGCTATAGCAGCATGCTCGTTTGCTGGCGTGATCTCTGGCGGTTTGGTCGCGTGGTTCGATATACCTCCATTCATTGCGACCCTCGCTATGATGCTGGTA
>CAIXME010000476.1 GCA_903920425.1 uncultured Pirellula sp.
GCCTGTTTGAGGAAATCATCAAGTTCATCCGCCATGGGATAGGATTCCTAGTTTGAACGAGATGGGTTCGAAGGGCCAGTCGTACTGGTACCTGCGATGCTCTGACGCATTTCTGTATCAGCAGTGATATTCCGCAGTTTGTAGTAATCCATGATGCTCAAGCGTCCTGAGAGCAGCGAATCCGCGATGGCCTTGGGTACTTCGGCTTCCGCCGAGACGACTTCAGCACGACTCTCTTCGATCTTCGCGATCATTTCCTGTTCGGTGGCAACTGCTTCAGCACGACGACTTTCGGCTTTAGCCCGGGCGACACGTGTATCCGCTTCTGCGCGGTCTGCTTGCAGACGAGCACCGATGTTTTCGCCGACATCGATATCAGCGATATCGATTGAGACGATTTCGAAAGCGGTTTGGTCATCAAGTCTACTTGCAAGCACTGCCTTGGAGATAACGTCTGGGTTTTCCAATACGATTTTATGGCTCTCGGAGGATCCAATCGCGCTAACGATACCTTGCCCAACGCGGGCGATGATGGTCTCTTCGGTGGCTCCACCGATCAAGCGTTGTAGGTTTGCTCGGACCGTAACCCGCGCTTTCACTTTCAATTGGATGCCGTCTTTCGCAATCGCATCGAGAAACGCGACGGCACTCCCCTTGGGCGGGCAATCGATAACCTTGGGATACACACTGGTTTGAACCGCATCAAGAACGTCTCGGCCGGCCAGGTCGATCGCGGATGCTTCGCGAAACGACAACGTGATCTGTTTGCTTTTCCGTGCTGCAACCAGAGCGCGAATCACCAAAGGAACATTCCCGCGGGCCAAAAAGTGTGCTTCTAGTGCTTTGGTGGTCAAGTCTTCGTCGTTGATCCCAGCTTGAACCGCCATAATCTTGCTGCGCACGATGGTTCGGGCATCGACCCGTCGGAACATCATTCCAAGCAAATCCAGCACGGTAACCTTGGCGCCGGTCATCACCGATTGGATCCAGAGCCAGAAGTACCTAGAGAAAATCGCTAGGAACACGAGGGCCAGGACAAACGCCATGAGTCCGCCGACAAGGCCGATGGTGAAAAGAACTTGATTCATGCTCGATCGATTTTCTGGGAGATTGTGAACGACGATACTTCGACAAAGATTAGCAAGTCATCGATCGCTTCCGACAAAGAAGCGACCTTGGATGGAGTGTTATTACTTAGCTCGCGTAGCTTTGGTAATGTCACCACCCATGTGGAAATGAAGGTCAGTTGGGTTGCCCGCTTCATCGTACTTGAGTTCGATTTTGCCGGCCGTGTATTTTAACCCAAACTCGTCGACGCTGTGTGGGATCATCTCAAGCGGTGTGCCAAAAACGGAAAAGTAAAGCTTGCCACTTTTCTCTGTAATTTCCCAGAGTCCGCCATCGGTACGGGCATACTTCCCGATCAGTTTAGATTGCTGTTCTGGTTTGAGTGAAACGATAACTGGATCGTAAGGCTTTTCGGGCTGAACGATCGATTCGGGTGGCAGTTCGCGCACCCATACATTGCGATATCGCACGGGATTGCCGTGGTCCTGGAAGGACAAAGGACGTTTGTCTTCTCCTTTGGAATAGTTGCCATGTTGAAGCCAAGATGTCGGTCCAAGCGGCCGCACGTTGTCTTGGATCAAGACACCGTTATGAAATACGGTGATTCTCGCGGGTTGTTGGAGTTTGCCGTCTTCGCCGAACGATGGCTTGCGGTAAACGATATCGTAGGATTGCCATTCTCCCGGTTTACGGCTGACGTTAACCATCGGAGGGTATTGACCATAGATCGAACCCGCTTGACCGTCTGCGTAGGTGATGTTTTCAAAAGAATCCAAGACCTGCACCTCGATCATTCCTTGCAGAAACACGCCGCTGTTTCCTCGTCCCTGACTTTTTCCTTGGACCTTTTCAGGTGCCGCCCACTCAACGTGCAATTGGACGTCGCCGAATGATTTCGCTGTAAAAACATAGCCGCTACCAGGCACGGATTCCATCACTTGATCTTTGATGACCCATTTCGCTGGCCCACCGTCCGAAGCTCGCCATTCATCCAGGTTTTTTCCATCAAAAAGCACTACAGCATCCGAGGGAGGAAGCAAAGGAAGATTAGATGCTCCTGGCGCAACAATTTCTGGCCGTTGTCGGTCCCAATCGTGTGCTTTCCAGCCCGTGGGCAATTGCCCAAATGCCGACGCTGAATGGATGGCAGTCGATGCGAATAGCCCCAAACCGAGAACTGTACGAAACCAATGGAAAGAAATAGATCTCACTCGACCCGCCCTTTGAATAACGTTCAAACCAGTGTGCAGTGCCTGAGCGCGGATTGCCCGATTTCGCATGGCACGGAAAGAGTCCCATGATAGTCTTAAATTGGACCAGCGGTAAAGCATCTCGAACGGGCTCGCATGGGAACTTGTCCTGGTTCCGGACAAACGCTAGTCGCAATGAACTGTGTTTTCCGAATGCTGTGGTAGCGGAACTTGTAAAAGTTCCGGCGAACCGCTCGTTACCATTGCCTGTGTTTCTCAAGTGGAACGCGAGGTATCGAGGCTCCGCTCCGGAAGTTTTACAACTTCCGCTACGGTACAGCCACGGAAGATTCACATCTTCCTCTACGGGGATTGGGTTACTCTTGAA
>CAIXME010000477.1 GCA_903920425.1 uncultured Pirellula sp.
CGTCCTGACATCGCTTGCCGATGACACGGTGGGAGCTGGATTTGGAGTCGATGGTCGCTCGGCATTTGATACCGACAACAACGCAGGAACCAGTACCTCTGCCGTGGTTGTATTGCCAACCGGTCCAGAAGTGGATCGCGGTACATTGATTGACAATGACGTGGATGTGAATCGTCCTGGATTCTTCTCGTTCCAGCCTTCGGTGGGTGGAAACGCAACGTTTGGAGCGAATGCAGGTATCACAGCACAAGGCACCAGCCAGCTGTTTGTAAACAGCGATGTGATTTTTGACTTCACCAACTACATCGATGTTGGTGCTCTCGGAAACGGTTTCGAACTGGCCAATACAACGATCACTCGCCAGCCAACGCTGGTGGCTGCCGACTTGGTTGTCAGCGAAGGAACGTTCGTCGGTAACAACAACGCTGTTGTTCGATGGAGAATCGAATCCCGATTCGATAACGGTGTTTCGAAGCTGTTCAACACACTGATTCTCGACAGCGATCAACCGCTGGGTGCGATCAATTTCATCAATTACCTCGATGAAGACATTCAAGCTCCTAGCGATGACTTCTTGTATGTGACCGGAACACCGGGACAATCGGACTTCCGAGCGTTCACGATCGACAATGCCGAACGTGTTGGTTTCTCTCACGGCGGTGTTTATGAAACGGGTGTGGATTTGCAGAACGCAACCTATGTTGGTTGGGCGGCAGACCAGTTCCGATCCCTTGCGACAGCAATTGAGACCACCGGCACTTCCTATACTTTGCCCGGGAACATCAACACCACCAATCTTCCCGCGATCAACGATCCTGTCCTCGGTCAAGTCAACGGACTCGCCGATGTGACGACTGCGTTTGCGTGGCGAGTTGAACCAACTTCGACATCGGCACGGATCACCAGTTTCTTGGAATTGGTTCCTACAGCGATCCAACGATCGACAACGCCGGGTGCTTGGAATGGGGTTTCCATGCAGACCTATTCCAACGACCGCAACGTCGGTGTTGTTTCGGAACGCGAGTCGGCAAGAGCGACAGCTCCATCGGTAAACGATACTCCTGCAACATCTCAGAACCTTGGTCAGCTTGCAAAGCTTGCGACCAGTGGCGATGAGAACGCACGTCTTGGATTTGAAATCCAAGGAACGCTGAATAAAGCATCTGACGTGGACGTCTATAGCTTTATTGCTAACGGACGCACAGAAGTTTGGTTGGACATCGACCGAACGACAGCCGGTCTGGACACCGTCGTTGAGTTGATCGCTGCAGACGGAACCATCTTGGCGTTGTCCAATGACTCGTACCTTGAAGAAAATCTGTCAGGTGCGAATCCGCTATACAGCACCCTCTCCGGCAACAGTGTTAATCCACTGCGAAAGAGTTCGATCGTTCAAGCGGCTAAGACATCACGAGGCGAAGCACGTGATGATTACAGCACGAACCCTAAAGATGCTGGTATGCGAGTCTTGTTGCCCGGCAATGAGAACGAAGCAACCCTCTATCACATTCGCGTGCGTAGCAGCAACCAGTTCCCTGGTCAGCCTGCTAACACTCCAGCCCTCTCGTCTCCTAATTCGGTAGGCAAGGGGTTGTCCCGCGGATCCTATCAGCTGCAAGTTCGGCTTGGTGAACAACAAGAGATTCCAGGTTCGTCGGTTAGCTATGCAGACATCCGCTATGCGACCACGGGCATCACTCTCGCAGGTGTCCCTCGGCATTCACCACTGTTGGGTGAATCGACGGAAGTCACCGCTTTAAACAATGACACCTTTGCGAACGCTCAGGATCTGGGCAATATCCTTCAAACGGATCGTCGAACGATCGCCGTTTCTGGCAATTTGTCCAGCGGTACCGATGTGGACTGGTATTCCTTTACCATCGATTATCAACAGCTGTTGACTCCATTGGCTGAATATCTGTCGACGGTTTTCGATGTTGACTATGCCGATGGTATCGGCCGAGCCGACATGTCCATGTACCTGTTCGATTCCACTGGAACGTTGATTCAGTTTGGTGAGAACAGCAATGTGTTGGACGATCGTGCTACGGCCGTCCAAGGTGCAGACAACACCGATTTGAGCCGAGGTTCAGCGGGTACTTTGGATCCGTTCATCGGTTCGATCGAGCTACCACGAGGCCGATACTTCTTGGCTTTGACCAACCGAAATATGGTGCCAACCGTTTTGGCAAACCGATTGGATCGAACGATTGATCAACCGGTCAACCAAAGCGATGCAGAAGTTCGCATTCAGCCGATCAATAGCGGTCGCTACATTGTTGAAGAGCGCGTAGGCAACGATCGTCTTGGAGCAAATGCTGTTGGTCCAATTACGCCAGATTTCTTGCCAGAATCATCACGTGTCGAATACGTTCTTGCTGACGTTCCACTCTACCTGAGTCGTGATGCAGGACTTTCGTCCACCGAAGTGTTCATCGCCAACTCCTTCACTGGTGAATTGTCGAACTTTGTTGGTCAGAACAACCAAGACATTCGCGACATTGCAATTCGCTCCAACGGCGATATTCGCAGCTTCCGAAGCCTTGAAAGCGGTACGGGTGATGCCAATTCCGCGTACTTGAATATCAATGCAGGTACAGCCGCGACATCTGCTACGGGTAACTTCGGAGCAACGACCTACAATTTGGCCGGTGTTGATTTGGATTTGACCGTCCAGAATGTCGGCGTCAACATCGAAGCTCTCACGTTCATGGATGTGTTTGGTGGAGAAACCGGATTCCTGGTTGCGAATCGAATCGCAGGCCGAGGGGTCACTTATACTCGCAACATTCTGTACCAGTTCAATGCGAACACAGGTACGGGAAACAGCTCGCCTGGCGCCGGTAACGACTTCAATATCATCACATCCGGTAATCCAAACCCGCCAGACATTATTCGCGGAGCGGGCACTACGATTACGGAGCGAGGATTCATTGAAACATCTCCTGCACCGGGAGCAGTTGCTACGGCTGTGGCTGTTACCGAGGCCACCGAAGTGCGATCGCTTTCGAGCCAATCGCTCGTTCAAGACGGTGACTTGGTCTCGATCCGTATTCAGCCTAATCTCGTCGTGAACTTTGAATTCAATTCAGGACCTGAATTGCTTTTGAATTTCGACCCACAGGCTAACCCTGCCCGTTTCCTTCGAAATGGCCAACGTTTCTCGCTGAATACTGGAACTGCAACGCAAGTAGACTTCGAGATTCAAGATAACGTCTCAACTCCGGTAGCTGCTGGTGTTCATCGCGTTCTCTATAACCCATCGATGACCAACGAACAGTTCGTTCAATCGCTACGCAATGCGGTTCGTGCTGGGCAACTGCAAGGCACCATCTCGCCGACCATCGAAATCGGTTTCGATGGCCGCAGATTGAATTTCAAGGGAGCGATAACTGGTTCCTTTGGTATCTTCACAACCAACGGCGTTGGAACCGATGTTGGATCCAATGGAACAACTGCTCAGAATAGCATCGCGGTTAGCTTCTTGGCGGACGATACAGCAGACACGATTGCTGTTCGACTGGCTCAAGCCATCGTTGCTTATGGAGCTGCTGGTGTAACTGCAAGTGCAAGCGGCAACATTGTCCAGCTGGTTGGAGCGGAAGTTGTCTCGGCAACGGGTAGCTCAAGCTTGGTAGGTTTGGCACCAGGTGGAAATGTCACTGGCGTTGCTGGTATCGACGGTGTTCTCTACGCAGTTAGCGATAACGGTGGGCTCTATTCCGTAGGTCAGAACCGACTGGGTGGCATCACCGCGGGTGCGATTGGAACGTACGTTACTGGATCCTACGCACTGCGAGGGATTCAATTCACCGGTCTAACAGCTGGCCCTGCCAATGTCGCCAACGGACAGTATTCCAATCTGTTGTTTGGAACGACTGCCAGTGGGCGCATCTATGCGTTCAACACCAACGGCGAGTTGCAAAACGTTTTCTCGAATGGTCGTTCCTTTATCTCAACCGGTGTCTCTGGACTAAACGGTCTAGCTTTCTCGAACCTTGACTACAACTTGTGGCAAGAATCAGCTCGCCGTTCGGGTGACGTTGGACACGGCATCAACGCAGCGAGCGATGGAAGCATCGGCGGCGTTAACGGCGGAACCAGTTGGTATTTCGGATTTGATGGAAGTGCACGCTCCAACGCGTCGTACACATCAGGTACATATCCATTGACTAATCCACGTGCAAACGCAGAGCCTCTCAACGGCACCTACAATTTCCCAGGCGGTGCATTGGGAGTATTGGAAAGCAAGTCCTTCTCGCTTTCGGGCATGACTGTACAGGATATGCCTACCCTGTATTTCAACTACTTCATGGCCAATGACGATGGTTCTTCATCGCAAGGAAATCCAAACGGCATGACCGACTCGTTCCGAGTCTATGGTGCTGGAGATGACGGAGTATGGAGAATCCTGACAACAAACAATAGCGATCCAAACGAAGGTGCGATTGAAAAGACGATTAACAACGTTCCAAATGCGGGCGTTGCAGTCTCTCCTGCAGTTGCGTGGCGACAAGCTCGCGTTGACCTGGCTGCCTTTGCTGGAAGCAACGACGTTCGTCTCCGATTCGAGTTCAACACCGCTGGTAGCATGGGCTTTGGTACCTCTGGTGGACGCGGTTTCGAAATGCGAGTTGTCGCAGGCAAAGATCTGATCGATGGTCAGACGTTCACCGTAGGTGGACGCCAGTTCGAAATCGATATGGGTTACAGCCTGGTTGTGCCAGGTGGAGCAGGTCTGAAGACCGGTGACACGATCACCGTAATGGGAACCAATTTTGTCATGTGGGATGGTACAGGTACCGCTCCTGCAGGAACGCTAGTCCGGTTCGCAGCTACCGATTCACCAGCAACGGTCGCTCAATCGATCTATGCCGCGTTGAACAATGTCAAGACTCCGAACCTAGCAGATCCTGCGTTGGGATCAGACGTCCTGGCTCGGGCTGTTTCCATCGGATTCTCCGGTTGGGCTTCACCGGTCACCGGGACGGGCACAATTGGCGACAACCCTCTCTTGGTTGCAAACGATGATCGAGATGTTGACTTGTATCAAGTCAATCTCGAAGCAGGTACAACATTATCCGTTTCCGCGAATGCGATTGCTGGCACGACCACCCTCGATGCATATCTGAGATTGTTCGATGCCAACGGTGTGGAGCTTGCGTCCAACGACAACGTTGGCGTTGTGAATGGAGATGCTCGAGTAACCTATAACGTCACTCAGACGGGTGTGTACTACATCGGTGTCACTGGCGCCGCGAACAAGCTTTACAACCCGAACGTGGCTGGAAGCGCTGTCAGTGGTGGAAGCCGCGGTCGTTACGGTTTGACCGTTTCGGCAGCACGGGTACTTGAAAATCGCCAAGTCGATGCATCCAACGATGTCTTGACTAGAGCAACGGCTATCTCAACCGGCGGTTCCGCAGTTCGAGTGTTGGTCAACGGTGCGATTGGAGACAACCCTGCGTACGTCACTGGTAAAGATCGAGATATCGATCTGTTCGAAATGAATTTGACTGCTGGTACCAACCTCAATGTTGCGGTTGCTGCCACGACTGCAGGCTTCACCTTCCTTCGACTGTTTGATTCGCAAGGAATTGAACTCGGAGCTAGCAGCTCGACATTGAGCTATGCTGTTACCGCCAACGGAAAGTACTTCGTAGGTGTTTCGGGAGCTGCGAATCGCGGCTACAACCCGACCGTGGACCGAAGTGGAACGAATGGTGGATCTGAGTTCGAATACGAATTGACCTTGGACGTTTCCCCGCAGTTGAACTTCTCGATCGTCGATAACAAGATTCAGATCAATGGTGCGACCTCGGTCGTGCTGCCAGCAAACTCTCCGTTCTTCCTAAGTGGTGGATCGGGGCTGACCGATCCAACTCGTGTTCCGATTTACGTTCAAGCGAACATGACGGAAGACCAAGTCGCGCAGATCGTTGCGGCAGCCTTGGAGCGAGAGTTCGCGGGTGGAAACGATTCTTACACGACATACAACGCCAGAGGGGCATTTGTCGATGTGACCGGCTTGAATGTCAATAATGCCGGACCGTTTAGAACATCGACTCCACGAGCCGAAGACTCGTTCTCCGAGTATGGAGTCGGTGGATTACCCAACGCCGCTCGTGCTCAGAATAATGCATTCGAAGGTCTGTATCTCGATGACTTCATCATCGGCTTGGCAGAGCGAGGCGAAACCGTCACTGGAGCTCGACCTGATCCAACGTTTGTGAATCGGCCAACAGCTGGAAGCGATATCCTTGTCGGTCCATACCAATTGGAGATTCGAGGCGGTTCAGATTTCGGTCTTCCAGGAGTCAGTGGAATTACATTGACCCGAAGCTTCGAGCCAAACCAACAGCAATCACGATCGCAAACCATTCGATTCAATGGTTCGTCCAGCATTTCTGATGGACAAACGATTGTGATCAGCGATGGATTGAATTCCGTTACGCTGGAGTTCGATGACCAATCCATGTTGGCCAATTCGCCATCTCGCGGAGTTCGACCAGGCAATATTCCAGTTCCATTCAACACCGCGTTGAATGAATCGGGCAAGGTGATTGCGTCACGAATTCGGGACCTAATCAATTCACCTACGGTGCAGAGCATTGTTAAGGTTTCGGCCATCTCTTCCGACGGAAGTTTGACAGGGCAAAACACCGACGAAATTTCCTTGGTGGGTACGGTCACAGCAACGCTGCCAACCTCTGTGGGTGTTCTGCAATCGTTCATCTTTGATGGCGACAGCAACACACCACGCGAACAAGGCCAGATCGTCATCCAAAATGTTCGGGTTTCGGACTCGTCCAACTTTGGAATTTCGCTCCTGCCAGACGCTCGAACGGCGGGATCCAATTCTCCGAATCCAGGATCTGTACGCAATTTGATCACCCTCAACACCCAGCGGCTTGTTCCTGGTGCGGTGTTGATGAACAACGAGCTAGTTGGCAATCTGCTCGGTGGAATCAACGTCGAAGGGGATACGGTTGCAGGCAATGTACCTGCGGCAGCAGTCCCATTCGCTCGGATTATCAACAATACGATTCTCGGTGGAGTAGTCTCCAACGTGACTTCCACGCCAGCAGCAACGTTCGGCGATGATTTCTACGCTTTGGGTTCCATTTCCTTTGCCGATGCAATCAAGAGCTACGATCCAATCGCTGGTGGTGGACCTGTTCCAATCGCTGGATTGCAAGTAGCCAATGATGCTCTTGGTGCTCCAAACTACACCGGAATCGGCGAACCCGTTGCAGGCCAAGGTGCCGTGTCGCTCGGACGAGGTGGTTCCTTGGTTGTTCAGTTCACCAACAACATCTTGACAGGTTCTGACGATGCACGACCAGACTTGGCCGTGTACGAAGTCGGTTCACCTGAACAAGTTCGCGTCGAAGTCAGTGCGGACGGAACAACGTTCACCTCGGTTGGTATCGCGTCCTTCAACAATCGTTATATCGACTTGGATGCCTTCGGATTCAATTCGTTGAGCCAGCTGTTCTTTGTTCGGCTCGTCGATGTTGCCAACGAGGGAGCGACAAGCGGAAACTCGGTCGGTGCAGATATCGATGCCGTTGGTGCTTTGTCCAGCAAGCCTGGCCAGATCTACACAGCACGAGGAACTGGTATTCGTGTGGGCGGCAATGCGAGCCCAACCTTGTTGAACAACATCATCGCCAATTCCGCAGAAGGAATTTCTGTCGATAGCACCCGCACATCGACGGTGGTAGGTGGAACGTTGTTCCAAGGCAATACACGAAACACTGCTGGCTCGGCCACGAGTGGTCAGTTCCCAATCGTAGTATCCTCTGGAGTGCCATTGTTCACCGATCCAGTCGCAGGAAACCTTTATC